>DATMEW010000108.1:0-27904 GCA_035556495.1 Xanthobacteraceae bacterium
AACCTTGGCCGGTCCCGCGAATGTCAGGATCGATTCGTCGACTCCCGCGGTCTTCACGATGCAGCCGTCGAGCGCGATATTGCCCGACAGCACTGCGAGCCCGCCGTCCTTGCTGAACGCATGATCGGCCGAGCGGATCACCCCCGCCTCGCGGTCGAGATCGAGCGAATCCCAGCGCCGGTCCTGGCTGAACGCCGTCTGCGTCGGCACGCCGCCGGGGGCCGCCATGAAGAAGGTCTGCACATCGGGATCGTTGGTCCGCGAAATATCCCATTTGTTGAGCGCATCGCCCAGCGTCGCGCTGTGAACGGTCGGCAGATGCGCGTGGAGCAGCCCCGCGCGCTCGAGCTGGCCGAGGATCGCCATGATGCCGCCCGCGCGGTGGACGTCCTCCATATGGACGTCCTGCTTCGCCGGCGCGACCTTCGACAGGCAGGGGACGCGGCGCGACAGCCGGTCGATGTCGGCCATGGTGAAATCGACCCCCGCCTCGTGCGCGGCGGCGAGCAGATGGAGCACGGTGTTGGTCGACCCGCCCATCGCGATGTCGAGGCTCATCGCATTCTCAAACGCCTCGAAACTCGCGATCGTGCGCGGCAGCACGCGGTCGTCGCCCTCCTCATAATGGCGGCGGCACATCTCGACGATCATCCGCCCCGCGCGCAGGAACAGCGCCTTGCGATCGGCGTGCGTCGCCAGCGTCGAGCCGTTGCCCGGCAGCGACAACCCCAGCGCCTCGGTCAGGCAGTTCATCGAGTTGGCGGTGAACATGCCCGAACAGCTTCCGCAGGTCGGGCACGCCGCCTGCTCGATCGCGGTCACGTCGGCGTCGCTGTATTTTTCGTCGGCGGCGGCGACCATCGCATCGACCAGGTCGAGCGCGACCTCCTTGCCCTTCAGCACGACCTTGCCGGCCTCCATCGGCCCGCCGGAGACGAACACCGCCGGGATGTTCAGCCGCATGGCCGCCATCAGCATGCCGGGGGTGATCTTGTCGCAATTGGAGATGCAGACCATCGCGTCGGCGCAATGGGCGTTGACCATGTATTCGACGGCGTCGGCGATCACCTCGCGGGACGGCAGCGAATACAGCATGCCGTCATGGCCCATGGCGATGCCGTCATCCACCGCGATGGTGTTGAATTCCTTGGCGACGCCGCCGGCGGCCTCGATCTCGCGCGCGACGAGCTGGCCGAGGTCCTTCAGGTGGACATGGCCGGGCACGAACTGGGTGAAGGAATTCACCACGGCGATGATCGGCTTGCCGAAATCGCCGTCCTTCATGCCGGTGGCGCGCCACAGGCCGCGGGCGCCGGCCATGTTGCGGCCGTGGGTGGAGGTGCGGGAGCGATAGGCAGGCATGGGCGCGATCCAGAAACGTCGTATCAGGGGCATATATGATGGAATGCGCCGTATTCTATGGCGCATTTTGGCCCCGCACCCAAGCCTTTCCGCAGAATCGCTCTAAATTGCGCGGTCACGCGCCCTCCCGCCGGATACAGGCACTGCCCGCACCCCCTTCGCCTGCGCGGCGAAACGTGGTGTAACCCCCGCGGGCCGCCCCAACGGCGGCAAGACAATCGAGGAGATGAGGATGGCCAAGGCTTACTGGGTGTCGGTTTACCGGTCGGTGTCGGACGAGGCGGCGCTGGCGGCATATGCCAAGCTGGCGACCCCTGCGATCACCGAAGGCGGCGGCAAGTTCCTCGCCCGCGGCCTGCCGGCGAAGGTCTACGAGAACGGCGTCAATCAGCGCACGGTGATCGTGGAATTCGAGAGCGTGGAAGCCGCCGTCGCCACCCACGACAGCCCCGGCTATCAGGCCGCGCTGAAGGCGCTGGGCAACGGCGCGGACCGCGAGATCCGCATCGTCGAAGGGGCCTGACGGCCCGCCGCGCCGGGGTGGCGTTCGCGTCGCTCCGGCCTTCCGGCCCCCCGGGCGGCGGCCGCCGCCCGGCCTTCCGGCTTTGCATCGCGGCGCAGGGGGGCCTATATGCGTCCCACGCCAGCGTAACAGCGTCCGGCCTCACCCGCCTCCCGACAGCACCCCGCGCCTGCCGCCAACCCGGACGGGCCGACGCCCTGCCGCGCCGCGCGGATGCCGCGCAGAGATTTAAGGATCAGACCATGGCCAGGAAGCCCGGCACCCGCTCCGAATTCGTGCTGTTCAACGTGATCTACGAGGACGGCAGCCAGCGCTCCAACCGCAAGGTGCCGGCCGAGGTGCTCGGCGGGCTGGACGGCGACGAACCGGCCCGCGCCGTGCTCGAGGAGCAGGACCGCACCATCGCGGAAAAGTCCGGCCTGCCGCCTCTGAAGATCAAGGAGATCAGGCGCGCCGACGGCAAGTGAGCCGCGGCCTGCGCTCAGCCCGGCAGGTCGAACACCCGGCCCTGATTCTGCTCGATGATCTGGCGGCCCTTGGCGAGCGTGAATTCGGACGCATCCTCCAGCGAGGCGAAACGGTCGGCCCGGATGAAGCGATGCTCGCGCAGCACGCCATCCACCTCCTTCACGATGACGCCGGCGGTCTGATACTGGCCGCCTTCCTTGAAGGGCATGGCGCGGATGACATAGCCCTCGTGCTCCATCTCCCGCGTGACCGCCGAAGCGGACCCGCCGCCATCTTCGCCACCGCCGAACAGCCGCTTCCAGAATGACATGGCGCACCTCCGTGGTGAAAAGTGCCACGGGACGCCGCCTGCTTCAACGGCGCGGCCGCAGCCACCGGCGCGGCTCACATCACGCCCGCGCGGGCGCATCGGTCAGAAAAGAATGCGAGCAAAAAAATAGCAGACAAAAAAAATGGCGGACCCGGGAGGTCCGCCATCGGCCATTTCAGAATCGACGCTCCTGCATGCCGGCGGCACGAGGGCATCCCATGATGCCGGGCCGCGGGTCAGCGGCAGCGGCGCACCGTGCGATGGATCACGCGGCCGCTCGGCGTGACGACGCGCTCGCGCACCATGCGGCAGGGCCGGTGCATCTGCGGCGCACAGCGCCGCACCGTGCGATGCACCACCCGGCCATTGGGAAGCCGCACGCGCTCGCGCACCGTACGGCACTGAACGTCTTCGAGCATCGACGGCGCGGCAAGGCCCGGCGCAGCAACGACGGCGTGCGCCGCATGGGGAGCGGTGAGCAGCGCGCCGAACATGGCGGCCGCGATCAGAGCAGTCGAACGTAGATTCATCGGTCCTCTCTCCTTTTCCGATCCCCCGACGCGGGAGAGCGTGTTCACGGAAACGAGGCAAGACGCCGCAGGTTCCGCACCGGGACCGGAGGATCGCCGCCGCAGCGGATTCGCGGCATGCCCCATGGGGCCATGCGCTGCGGCGCGATGCGGACTTCTTCACGCCGGTCATGAACACGACAGGCATGGGATCGATGCTCCCTCGCCAAATCGAAGACCGCGCAACCCATGCGCTATCAGTCGCGCAGCTTGTCCGCGAAATATGCCAGCGTCTGGCGGTAGATGGTCGAGCGGTTCCACTCGCGCATGACGTCGAAATTCGGCGTGCCTTCATTGAAGGGGGCACCCGCGCGCCAGCCGTTCACCTTCAGGAGATTGGCGGTCGAGTGCAGCACGTCCGGAATGCTGTGGCGCAGGTCAACATGGCCGTTGCCGTCCGCATCGACGCCATACTTGATATAGGACGATGGCAGGAACTGGGTCTGGCCGATCTCGCCGGCATAAGCGCCGAGCATGTCGCGCACCGGCAGATCGCCGCGCTGGACGATCTGCAACGCGGCGAACAATTCGCCCTGGAACAGCTCGGTGCGGCGGCAGTCATGGGCCAGCGTCGCCAGCGTGCGGATCACCGGCAGCTTGCCCATGTCGGCGCCGTTGTCGGTTTCCATGGTCCAGATCGCCATGACGAGCTGGCGCGGCACGCCATAGCGCTGCTCGATGTTAGATAGCAGGCCGGCATGGCGCTGCATCAATGTCTTGGCGCGCTTGATGCGCGCGGGGCTGACGCGGCTCGCGGCATATTGCTCGAAAGTGCGGCGGAAGGTGCCGCGCTGACGGCGGTCGAATTCCATCACCTTGGAATCGTGGGTGACGCTACCGAGCGTCGCCTGGATCGTCTGGGCCGAGATGCCGCGCGCCTGCGCCTCGCGGGAGAATTCCGTGATGAAGCCGCGGAAGTCCCCGCCGCATTGCGCGGCATGGGCCGGAAGGCCGGCGGCGAAGACGAAGGCGAACAGCAGGGTGACAGCCGTGAGTGCGCGCATAAGCATCTGAAATCACTCTCCTTCGGAAACCTGAAGCACGATCCCGAAAAGTGGGAACCGGTTTTCGGGCAAGATCATGCTCAAACAAAAAGCATGATCCCAAAATGCCTGTCCCCGGACCTGATCCGGGGATGGGAGCCGGTTCTCGAAAAGATCATGCTCAGACAAAAACATAACCGACGGGTCTGATTTAACGAAGCCGGATCGGACCCTGGCAGACTCGCGGCGCATGTTAGGCCCGGCGACGCGGCCGCGCCAGATACAGCGGCACCAGATACAGCCGCGCAGATACAGTGGCCCTTGGCCGCCACCCGGCCTTTCAAAAGGCCGGGCTTTCACAAGACCGACTCATTGAAAGACTGGGCTCGTTTCAAAAAGCCTAGCCCGGCGGGCGGCCCTGCAACCTGTCGAGCGGCACGACGATATCGATACACAGGCCGTCATCCTCCTGCCGGCGCGACAGCCGGCCACCGAACTGCCCTTCGACCACAGTCGTGAGCATTCTGGAACCGAAGCCGCCTCCGTTCGCCACCGGCGGCGACCCGGTCATGCCGATTTCCTTCCAGCGGACCGCAAGGTCAGCGCCGATGGTGCGGATGTCGAGGCGGAGCGCGCCGCCCTCCCGCGCGAGCGCGCCGTATTTGGCGGCGTTGGTCGCAAGCTCGTGGAACACCAGCGTCAGCGGCGTGACCGCGGCGGTGTCGATCTGCGGATCATCGCCGGCCACGATCACGCGCGAACGGGCCGCCCCGGCATAAGGCTCCAGCAGCGCGCCGAGCAGCGCATGAAGGCACACCGCAGCCGGGCGGCCGAAGGCCGGCCCGCGTCCATGGATGAGATCATGGGCGCGCCCCAGCGCATGAAACCGCTGGTGAAGCTCCTCTGCAAAATCACGCATCTGCGGATGATCACGCACCGAAAGCGAAACCAGCGCATCCGCCATCGAGAAGATGTTCTTGATCCGGTGATCCAGCTCCTGCGCCACCACCTCGGCAAGGCGCAGGGCATCCTGCAAGTCGCGTTCGGAGCGGCGCAGCCGGCGCTCCACGCCGAGACGCGCGGTCGTTTCGGTCACAAGGATCACGGCGCCGAGATAGCGGCCATCGGCCTCGATGAGCGGCGTGAAGGCAAGATCGAACCATGCCTTCGTCGCGACGCCACTCCGGTTGAGCCGCAGCGGCTGATCCTCGAAACGCGGCGCCTCGCCGGACGCGCAGCGCGCGATGACGTTGCGATAGAACGTCTCGGCCTGGGGCAATATATCAAAGATCGACTGCCCCAGCGGCTCGCCTTCCATCGTGCCGAAAACCTCGCGGAGCGGATCGTTGAAAAGCAGCCAGCCCTGATCGCCGACGATAATGCCCATCGGCGCGGGGGCGCACAGCATGACACGCACGGCGCCCTTCAGCGCTTCCGGCCAGGTTTCCATGGCGCCCAGCGGCGACGCAGCCCAGTCGATGGCGCTGATGCGTCCCGGCATGACCTTGCCTTGTAGATACGGACCCGCTTCGCACGCGGCGGCGAACAGCATGGACATCGGAACACACTCGATTACCGACTGATCTTGTCCGGTGTAGTCCATGATTGCTACAACTATCAATTGAATTTAATTGATGAGGTTAACCCACAGCGTGTAGAATTCCCGCTCACAGCGACTCCAGATTGCAGGGCTGGCCGGGAGGATAGCCGTTTCGCAGGCGCTGTCCTTCAGAGCCTGCCTTCAGAGCCTGCCTTCAGAACATGCGGAAAATGTTGCGCAGAACGAGACAGGGCCTTCTCACGTCGCCGTGGAGAAGGCCCTGTCGAAGCGAGAAACGATCCGCCGGCCGGCGGATCAGTTGTCGAGGAAGCTCCGCAGCTTGCGGCTGCGCGAGGGGTGCTTGAGCTTGCGCAGGGCCTTGGCCTCGATCTGGCGGATGCGCTCGCGCGTCACCGAGAACTGCTGGCCGACCTCCTCAAGCGTATGATCGGTGTTCATGCCGATGCCGAAGCGCATGCGCAGCACGCGCTCCTCGCGCGGCGTCAGGGACGCCAGCACGCGCGTGGTGGTCTCGCGCAGGTTGCTCTGGATCGCGGCGTCGATCGGAAGCACCGCGTTCTTGTCCTCGATGAAGTCGCCGAGGTGGGAATCCTCCTCGTCGCCGATGGGCGTCTCCAGCGACAGCGGCTCCTTGGCGATCTTGAGGACCTTGCGCACCTTCTCCAGCGGCATGCCGAGCTTCTCGGCCAGTTCCTCCGGCGTCGGCTCGCGGCCGATCTCGTTGAGCATCTGCCGGCTCGTGCGCACGATCTTGTTGATCGTCTCGATCATGTGCACGGGGATGCGGATGGTGCGGGCCTGGTCCGCGATCGAGCGGGTGATGGCCTGCCGGATCCACCATGTCGCATAGGTCGAGAACTTGTAGCCGCGGCGATATTCGAACTTATCGACGGCCTTCATCAGGCCGATGTTGCCTTCCTGGATCAGGTCGAGGAATTGCAGGCCGCGGTTGGTGTATTTCTTGGCGATGGAGATGACGAGGCGCAGGTTGGCCTCCACCATTTCCTTCTTGGCCTGACGCGCTTCGCGCTCGCCCTTCTGCACCATGTGGACGAGCTTGCGGAATTCGCCGATCTCAAGCCCGGTGAGGCTCGCCATCGACTGAATCTCGCCGCGCAGCTCCTTGATCCGGTCCTTCTCCTTGGCGACGAAATTCTTCCAGCCCTTGGCGGAGAGTTTCGACACCCGGTTGAGCCATTGCGGCGAGAGTTCCGAACCCTGATAGTTCCGCAGGAAATCGTCGCGGGCGACACCGTGGCTTTCGGACAGGCGCATCAGCCGGCCTTCGTAGCCGACCAGCTTCTTGTTGATGTCGTAAAGCTGCTCGACCAGCGCGTCGATGCGCTGCTGGTTCAGCCGCAGCACCTTCACATCGCCGATGATCTCGTCCTTGAGCTTCTTGTATTTGCGCTCCTGGGCGGGCGAGAGCGTCTCGTTCTGGAGACGGTTCTCGATATCCTGCTCCTGGAGGCGGCGCAGCTTCTTGTAGTTGTCGGCGACATTGTCGAAGGTCTCCAGCACCTTCGGCTTCAGTTCCGCCTCAAGGGCCGCGAGCGACATGGAATTCTCCATGTCGTCGTCATCCATGTCGCCTTCTGCGGATTCGGCATTGTCGGCCTCGCCGGCCTTGAACGGCGTCGCGGAGGCCGGCGCGGTCGCGGGCGCCGCGGTCTGCGGTGCGCCGCTCATGCCGGGAACAGGCTGGCCGTCCGGGCCGACGGCGGCGTTCTTGGCGTCCGGCCCGGCATAGGTCGCTTCGAGATCGATGATGTCGCGCAGGAAGACCTTGCCGTTATTGATCTCGTCGCGCCAGATGATGATGGCCTGGAAGGTCAGCGGGCTTTCGCAGAGTCCCGCGATCATCGCCTCGCGGCCGGCCTCGATGCGCTTGGCGATGGCGATCTCGCCCTCGCGGGAGAGCAGTTCCACCGAACCCATCTCGCGCAGATACATCCGCACCGGATCGTCGGTCCGCTCGGAAGAAGGCGTCTTCTCCGTCTTGGTGGTCAGCGCGCCGCGCTGGACCTCGACGAGGTCGCCCTCGCTCTCCTCCTCTTCCTCCTCGCGCTCGCCTTCCTCGGTCTCGGCCTCCTCGTTCTCGACGACGTTGATGCCCATCTCGTTGAGCATCGCGAATACGTCCTCGATCTGGTCCGAGGAGACTTCCTCGGACGGGAGCACCGCGTTGATCTCCTCATGGGTGACGAAGCCGCGCTTCTTGGCGAGCTTGATCATCCGCTTGACGGCGGCATCGGTAAGGTCGAGCAGGGGCAGCGGAGATTCCGGCGCGTCCGGCGCGTCCTTTTCGGGAGCCTCGTCCTTCACCGCCGCTTTGGTCTTGATCACCATCCGCTTCTCCTGGACACCGCTGTCCATTTCCACCGCACTCCCCGGGCCGACCGGGAGACGCACCTGACGCCGCCGGCCTGCCGGATGCCCGAAGGGCAGAGCCGCTTTCGCGACACTGCCCCGAATCACCCCGCCAATCTCGCGAAGCCGGTTTAAGGCCCGCTTAACCCTGATGAACCGCCCGCGTTACCGCATGAAACAGCGGTCCGGGACCGGTTTTTCGCGGCATGGCTGCCGCTCTCGTTCTGTTCTAATCAGCGCAACCGGCGAGTCGAGTCCAAAAGAGGCCAAGAATTCCAGCCCGGTCCGCGCGTCATCCCGATTTCGGCTCGGCCTGCCGGGCTCCGCCGGCCATCCTTCAGAAGACGCGCACGGACCGGCCGGACGAGGCACCGAAACCCTCGATTAGCGCCTCGGCCCCATCCAAGGCGGCCAGACGCTGCTTCACATCGGTGAGCCAGGCGAAATGGGCCTCGCTCGGCTCTCCTCCCAGAGCCTGTTCAGCCTCCCGGAGCTCCTTAGTTAGGGAATGCGACTGGTTATGCAAGGAGACGAGCTGTTTCCATGTGGTCTCCACATCGTCCGGCGCGGCATCCGGCCGGGCGCCGAACACGGCCGCCGTGGTGATCGCCGCCGCGATCCGGTCGAGCGCATCGGCAAAGCCCCGGCGGCGCAGTTCGGCCGCCAGCCGCTCCGGCTCGGCCGCGCCGTCGTGCACGGTGCTGTCATGGGCCGCGATATCGACCAGCGCGGCCTTCAGCCGCTCGGCCTCGCCGTGGCGGAATTCCAGCGCCGACACCTGCTCCAGATGGTCGTGCAGCAGCCACGGATGATGCAGCACGATCTGGAGAATGAGCGCCTCGCGCGGCGGCACCGCGACCCGGTAGCCCCGATGGAGGGAACTGGCCGCCAGTTGCGGGCTCGCCACCATATAGGGCTCGCCGGCCGCCAGCGGCTCGCCGAAGGCCCCCGGACGGCCGCCCCGGCCGCCGCCCTGCCCGCGCATCGGGGCTGCGCCGCGACCGGGCATCCGGCCCTGCATCCCGCGGCCGGACGCTGGCCCCCCGCCCGTTCCATAGGGCCGGCGGCCGGACGGCCGCTCCCCGCCGAACAGCCGCCGCAGCCGCTCGTCGAGGTCCTGCCGGTAATGCCGGCGCACTGTCTCATCGCCGATGCCGGCGACGACCTCCGCCAGCCGCGCCTCCAGCGCCGCCCGGCGCTCCGGCGTGGTGAAAGCGCCCTGGGCGGTTTCGCGCAGCCACAGCATCTCGGCCATTGGCCGAGCGCCCTTCAGCACCACGTCGATGGCGGCCCGGCCGCCGGAACGGGCAAGATCGTCCGGGTCCTGACCGTCCGGCAGGGCCGCGAAGGACAGGCTCTTGCCCGGCTTCAGCAACGGCAGCGCCGTATCCACCGCGCGATAGGCGGCCCGGCGGCCCGCGCCATCGCCGTCGAAACAGAGCACCGGCTCGTCGGTCATCTTCCAGAGCAGGCCGAGCTGCTCCGGCGTCAGCGCCGTGCCGAGCGGGGCGACCGCGCCCTCGACGCCGCAGGCGACCATGGCGATGACATCGACATAGCCCTCCACCGCGACCACCGGCGCGCCCTTGTGGGCGGCGGCGCGGGCGGCGGCGCCGTTGTAGAGATTGGCGCCCTTGTGAAAGAGCGGCGTCTCCGGCGAATTGAGGTATTTGGCGGCGACGTCCTTCTCCAGCGCCCGGCCGCCGAAGGCGATCAGCCGCCCGCGCATGTCGGTGATCGGAAACATCACCCGGTCGCGGAAGCGGTCGTAAGGAACCGGAATGTCGTCGCCGGCGACCAGCAGGCCGGCCTCGACCATGTCCTCCACCGGCACGCCATGGGAGCCCAGATGCTCCTTGAGGGCGAAGCGCTCCGGCGGCGCATAGCCGATGCGGAATTTCTGCTGGAGCGGACCGTCGAGGCCGCGGTCCGCCAGATAGCCCCGCGCCTTCGCGCCGGCGCGGGCCGCCAGCGTCTGCTGGAAGAATTCCGCGGCGAGATTGACCACCTCATGGAGGGTGCGGCGGCGGCGATCCTGCATCTGCGCCCGCTCGGACACCTGCGGCAGCGCCATGCCGGCCTCAAGCGCCAGCCGCTCCACCGCTTCGGGGAAGGTGCAGCCCTCGGTCGCCATCAGGAAATCGAAGATCGAGCCGTTGCGGCCCGACGAGAAGTCGAACCACATGCCCTTCTCGTCATTCACATAGAAGGATGGCGTGCGCTCCTTGTTGAAGGGCGACAGGCCGCGCCATTCCCGCCCCGCCTTCTTCAGCGCCACGCGCTTGCCCACCACCTCGGAGGTGGAAAGGCGCGAACGCAGTTCGTCGAGGAATTCCGGGGTGAAGCGCATGGGAGTCTTATAGCCGGACAGGAGCGCGCCGTCCGTCTCCTTTATCTGCGGCCGCGATTCGGGCGCGATGGAGGCAGATTTCGGGTGGATTTCGGCTGACTTGTCCCGGCTATTCACAGCGCCGCCTATACCGGCAGGCGGTCAGCCCTCCGGAACGGCGTCGCCCCAGTCGGCCCGGCGGGCAAGCTTGAAGGCCGCGCCGTCGCGGCGGGTGAACAGCATCTCCGTCAAGGTTCCGTCCGGCCGGCAGAGCTTGAGCATGACGCGGCCGCTGCCCGCGCGCGGCGGGGCCAGCACGCGGGCGGCGGGCGAAGTCGCCGCCCCAGGCCGGCGGGCCGCCGATTCGCGGGCGACCGCGAGATAGCTGAACTTCTCGTCCTCCCAGGGCACTTCGCCGCCCTTGGCCTGCCGGTGCAGGCGCGAACGCGCGACCCGGCGGGAGAAATGGCACCAGTCCGGCGGCGCGACCGGGCACGGGACCTGATGCGGGCATGGCGCGACGACATGGCCGCCGGCGGCGATCAGAATGTCCCGCGCGGCGAGGATGCGCCGCCAGCCGGCCGGCGTGCCCGGCTCGACGATCACCAGCAGGCCGGCGGTAAGATCCCACAGCCGGACGATCAGCCGGTCGCGCACCTCCGGCGCGAGTTCGTCCAGCACATAGCCCAGCGTCACGAGATCGCGCGGCGGCCCGCAGTCCGGCAGGCCGGCGGCGATATCCCCCGCCCGCCATGTCACGTTGGACGTCACGCCGGGCAGGTCCGCCGACAGGCGCTCGCCCGCCGCGCGAATCGATCCGCTGGCCTCGACCAGCAGGGCATCATCCATTCGGGGCCAGACCGCGCGGGCAGCCCACAGGGCCGAGCCCGGCCCGGCCCCGACATCGAGCAGGCTGCGCGGCGCGAAATCCGGCCGTGCCGCCGCCACCGCATCGAGGCTCGCATGAAGCGCCGCATAAGTGGCCGGCAGGCGGGTCGCGAGATAGGCCCGGGCTGCAAGATCATCCGCAAGATGAAGCCGGCCGTCCCGGATCTCGGCGCGGTAGCGCCGCGACAGCGTCGCCGCCGCATCGGCAAGAGCCGCGAGCGGCACACCGTCCAGCAGGGCATCGACCCCGGCGCGCAGGGCGGGCGGCAGTTCCATCCTCAGATCACCTGATCACCGCGTCGCCATCCGGTTCATCGTCCGCGCGTGAGCGCAAGGCCAACGCCTCCGGCGATCAGCGCGCCGCCGCTCAGCCGCGAGACGAGGCGCTGCCCGCGTGTGGACAGCACGCCCCGCGCCCGCGCGGCCAACACCGCATAGGCGGAATCGAACACCGCTGCCACCGCCATGGCGGTGACGCCGAGCAGCACGACCTGCGCGATATAATCTCCAGCAGGATCGAGGAATTGCGGGATGAACGCGCCGAACAACAGCAGCGCTTTGGGATTGCTCACGAGCACAAGAAAGCCCTGCAAGAAGAAACCGCCGCGCGGCGAAGGCGGCAACGCATCGCCCGGTGTCAGGGTCGCGGGATGGCGGATCAGCTTGACGCCGAGCCAGACGAGGTAGGCCGCGCCGGCATAGCGTACCCAATCGAACCAGCCGCCCATGCTCTCGATCAGCGAGGCGAGTCCCGCCAGCACCACCAGCATCATCGCGGCGAGGCCAAGCTGCGTCCCGGCGACATTGATGAGCCCGGCGCGCGCGCCGTGTTTCAGGCTGTTGGCGACGACGAGCGTCACTGTCGGGCCCGGCACGATCACCACCACGATGCAGGCGGCGAGATAGGCGAGATAGAGGTGCAGCGACATCGGTGCGGTTCCACGGGGCGTGTGGACCGGTTATAGCAGACCAAACCCGATCGGGAGGGGGCGGAATGGCAGGCAGGACTTTCGTGCTGATCCACGGCGCATGGCACGGCGGCTGGTGCTGGCAGCGGGTGGCGGAACGGCTGTCGGCGCAGGGCCATGCCGTTCATGCGCCGACGCTGGCCGGCGTCGCGGAGCGCGCCCATCTCGCGGAGGAAAGCGAGATCACTCTGGACAGCCAGATTGCGGAAGTCGTCGATTTCGTCCGCGGCAGCGACCTGCGCGACATCGTGCTGGTCGGCCATTCCTATGGCGGCTTCGTCGTCTCCGGCGCGGTGGAGCAGCTTGAGGACCGCATCGCGACGCTCGTGCTGCTGGACGCCTTCGTGCCCGAGAGCGGCAAGGCGCTGGTGGACTATACCGCGCCGGCCGCAAGCGCGGCCATGCGCGAACTGGTCGCCGCCGGCGCGCGGGTCGCCCCGCCGATCCCGCCGGCGATATTCCGCGTGAACGAAGCGGATCGCGCATGGGTGGAGGCGATGTGCACCCCCCATCCGATCCGCTGCTTCGTCGATCCGGCGCGGCTCACCGGGGCGCGGGAGCGCATCGCCCGCAAGGTCTATATCCGCGCGAGCGACTATCCGAGCGCGCCGTTCGACGCCGCGAAGGAGCGCCTCGCCGCCGACCCGTCATGGATCATCCATGGCATCGCCTGCGGCCATGACGTGATGGTGGACAAGCCCGACGAACTGGCCGAAGCGCTGGTGCGGCTGACATAGCTCAGGCGCGCCTTCAAGATTCTCACCTTGTTCAGGCGCTCAGGCGCGCCTTCGAGACTCTCGCCTTGTTCAGGCGCTCAGGCGCGCCTTCGAGACTCTTGCCTTGTTCAGGCGCTCAGGCGCGCCTTCACCTGCGCACTGGCCTTCCCGAAATCCATCCGGCCGGCATGGCGGCCGCGCAGCAGCGCGATGACCTTGCCCATGTCCTTCATGCCCGCCGCGCCGGTCTCGGCCACGGCGGCCTCGATGGCGGCGGCCACTTCGTCATCCGACATCTGCTGCGGCAGATAAGTCTGGATCACGGCGATCTCGTCGCGCTCCTGCTGGGCCAGCTCGGCGCGCCCGCCCCTGTCGTAAAGCTCGACCGATTCCTGCCGCTGCTTGATCATCTTCTGGAGCAGGCCGAGCAGGTCCTCGTCGCCCAGCGGCGGCTTGCCCTGCCCGCGCGCCTCGATATCGGCATTCTTGATGGCGGCATTCACCAGCCGCAGCGTGCCCACGCGGCGCTGGTCGCCAGCCTTCATGCCTTCTTTCAGGGCGGCATTGATGTCGTCACGCAGCACGGCTCTCTCCTCAGGCATATCAGCATGGAACCGGATGCGCCGCCCGCAGGTTTTAACCGGCGCATACGGGCAGCGGTGCAAACAGCGGTGTGCAGCCCCTCGCAAGGCGCATTCCTGCGCATTCCCACCCTTGCCATCGGTTCCGGAATACGCAAGTAAGTCTCGCATGACCGACACGCAAGCAAAACCCGACGGCTCCCTCTGGGCCGAACCCAAAGCCACGGCCGTGCTCGTTCTGGCGGATGGAACGGTGCTGGAGGGCATCGGCCTCGGCGCCACGGGGCAGGCGGTCGGCGAAGTCTGCTTCAACACCGCGATGACCGGCTACCAGGAAATCCTGACCGACCCGTCATATGCCGGGCAGATCATCACCTTCACTTTTCCCCATATCGGCAATGTCGGCACCAACGGCGAAGACTTCGAATCCGCCAACATGGCGTCCGCAGGGGCGCGGGGCGTCATCCTTCACAGCGCCATCACCAGCCCGTCGAGCTGGCGCAACAGCCGCGATCTCGACTCCTGGCTGAAAGCGCGGGGCATCGTCGGCCTTGCCGGCCTCGACACCCGTGCGCTGACGGCGCTGATCCGCACCTGCGGCACGCCCAATGCCGTCATCGCCCACGATCCGGACGGGACATTCGACCTCCCGGCCCTGAAGGCGGAGGCGAAAGCCTGGCCGGGGCTGGAGGGCATGGACCTCGTGCCCATGGTCACCTCCGCCCAGCGGTTCGACTGGGACGAGACGTCGTGGGAGTTCGGCAAGGGCCATGGCCGGCAGGAGAACCCGGAATTCCACGTCGTGGCCATCGACTATGGCGTGAAGCGCAACATCCTGCGGCTGCTGGCCGATGTCGGCGCCAAGGTCACGGTCGTTCCCGCCACGGCCTCCGCCGAGGACATTCTGGCGCTTGCGCCGGACGGCATCTTCCTTTCCAACGGCCCGGGCGACCCGGCGGCGACGGGCGAATATGCCGTGCCGGTGATCCGCGGTCTGATCGATGCCGGCCTGCCGACTTTCGGCATCTGCCTCGGCCACCAGATTCTCGGTCTGGCGCTGGGCGCCGCCACGAAGAAGATGCACCAAGGCCACCACGGCGCGAATCATCCGGTGAAGGACCTGACCACCGGCAAGGTCGAGATCACCTCGATGAATCACGGCTTCGCGGTGGACAAGGACAGCCTGCCTGCCAATGTCGAGCAGACTCACGTCTCGCTGTTCGACGGCTCCAACTGCGGACTGGCCCTCAAGGACAAGCCGGTGTTCTCCGTGCAGTACCACCCCGAGGCGTCGCCCGGCCCGCGGGACAGCCATTATCTGTTCCACCGCTTCGCCGCTCTCGTCCGCGCCCACAAGGCCGCACGGGCCTGACGGCGGATATCGGGGAGGCCGATCCCATGACCTCGACCACCCCGGCCGCTCCCCTCACCTTCCGCTTCGCCGACGATGGCCGGGTGCCGAACAACCCGACCCTGCCCTTCGTCGCCTGGCGGCATGCGCTCGATCTCGGCGGCACGGACGACCCCGCCGGGCGGATCGAGACCACCTTCACCGCCGCCGGCTGGGGCCGGATGTGGCGCGACGGCATTTATTCCTTCGTCCATTACCATTCGATGATCCATGAGGCGCTCGGCGTCGCCCGCGGCACGGCGCAGGTGCGCTTCGGCGGCGATGCCGGGGAGATTCTCGAACTGGTCGCCGGCGACGTCTGCGTGCTGCCGGCCGGCACCGGTCATCAGCGCATCTCAGCTTCGGACGATTTTCTCGTGGTCGGGGCCTATCCGCCCACCGGGACCTACGACCTCTGCCGGGCGGGCTCCGACGAGATCGTCCGGGCGCGCCGGACCATTCCTCAGGTGCCGCTGCCGGACCTCGACCCGGTCACCGCCGGGCCTGCGCCCCTGCTAGACCTGTGGCGGCCCTAAGGTCTGGCCCTGCCGGATCAGGTCCCGGGTGCAGGCGTTTTCGGGGTCATGCTCCGGAAACCCCGCCCTTACCGGGTTCCCGCTCATCTGTTATTCATCCCTGCCGACTTATAGGCGAGCCGGCCATCACTCTGCGAGAGGCGCCGGTAGCCCCATGGGCGCGTGGATTTCCTATTTCGATTCCGACCATTCCATCTACGTCAACGACCGCCATCGCGATGTCCATAACGCGCTGATCGCGTCGGATATCCGCGCCTATGTGCCGGGTCCGGACGCGGTGGTGCTGGACTATGGCTGCGGCGATGCGCTCCATGCCGACCATGTCGCCGCCGCCGCCGGACGGCTGATCCTGAGCGACGCCGGCCCGCGCCTGCTGGAGACGCTGGCCGCCCGCTTCGCCGACAATTCCAAGATCGAGGTCCGCAGCGCCGAGGCGCTCGCCGGCCTGCCGGACGCCAGCGTGGACCTGATCGTGATGCATTCGGTCGCCCAATATCTGAACGACGCCGAGCTGGACAGCGTGCTCGCCACCTTCCGCCGCCTCGTGCGGCCCGGCGGCACGGTGCTGATCGGCGACATCATCCATCCCGATGTCACGATGATCCGGGAAACCGCAATGCTGCTGCGCTTCGCGGCGGCCAACGGCTTCCTGCCCGCGGCGCTCGGCGGTCTGGTCCGCACCGCCCTGTCCGGCTATCCGAAGCTGCGCGCCCGGCTCGGCCTGTCCCGCCACCATCCCGACGCCATGCTGGCCCGGCTTGCGCGCGCGGGCTTTACCGCGACCCGCGCGCCGCGCAACATCGGCCATGACCAGTCCCGCATGACCTTCCGGGCGACCGTCCCGCCGGCGTGAGGCGGCCGTAACCTTAACGGAAGATCAACGCCGCGCGGACAGCGCGCCGCAGTGCGGCCGGCCGGGCGGTGCTGTATGTTTCGATCATCGGCCCGGTGGCGGAAGTTACGCAAAGGTCGGGGGCACCCGCCTTCATCCTGGTTCAAGTCCAGGCCGAGCCTCCATCTCCCCCTTTGCTCTTGGCGCGGCGTCATTCCTCAACCGGCCGCCGCTTTCTGATCATGTCCCTTCGAAGCGAGCCCAGCCGGGCCGCGCCCACGGTGTCCGCCATGGTGGCCTGACGCGCCCCCAGCGGCCGCGCCGCGCCGGCGGTGGTGTCCAGCGCGGTCTGGTGTTCGATCTCCGCATTCAGCTCCGCCCCGACCAGCACCACGATGGCCGACAGCCACATCCACATCATCATGCCGATGACCGCGCCGAGCGAGCCATAGGTCGCGTCGTAATTGGCGAAGCGCGACAGATAAAGCGAGAAGCCGGACGACACCGCGATCCACAGCAGCGCCGCGAGCGCCGCGCCGGCCATGAGCCAGCGCCACTGCGCGTGGCGGCGGCTCGGCCCGAACCGGTACAGCACCAGGAAGGAGACAAAGGCGACGATGAACATCAGCGGCCAGCGGCCGTAAGCCGCCACGGCCTCCGAGCCGGTCGGCAGGCCGAATGCCGCGAACAGCAGCGGCACCACCACGACGCCGGCAAGCAGAAGCTGCGCGACCACGATGGTGCAGAAGGTGAATGTCAGCGACACCACGTTCAGCTTGATGAAGCCCCGCTTCTCCTGCTCGCCATAGATGATGTTGAGCGCATCGAACATCGCCTTTACGCCGGCATTTGCGCTCCATAGCGCAAGGCCGAGGCCGAACAGGAAGCCAAAGGTGAGCTGGCCCGTACCCTTGCTGACGATCCGCGCGATCTGATCGCCGATGATGTCAAGCGCGCCGACCGGCACGATATTGGCAGCGAGCGCGAGATGGCCGCCGATCGTATGGACATCCGTGAACAGCCCATAGAGCGACACGCCGGCCGTGATGGCGGGAAACAGCGCCAGCAGCGAGAAAAACACCACCCCGCCCGCCAGCGACGTCACCCGATCGTTCTGAAACTCCGTGAAGCTTCGATGGAGAATATCTTTCCAGCCGCGCCACGGAATCCGCCACGGCGCGCCGGCCAGCCGGCCCCGCCCCTCCTCCTGCGCGCGACGGGCCTGCTCCGCGAGCAGCGGCGGCGCCGCGTCCCCGCCGAAGGCCGCGGCCGGCGCGGCGACCCGCGCACCGGCGGCGCGCTGGGCCTTCGCCGCCACCACGAAGCCCACGACCGCCACCGCAAGCGTCGCCGCCCATTCGGCATAACGATCCGTCATCCGGGCAGACGTGAATTTTCGGGACATGGGCTGCGGCTTCATGGCGGGACCATCGAAAAACGAGACAAGCGGCCCGAAAGTTTCCCGTGTTGCGGCGTGAATTTCCAGTCCGGCCCATGCGGCATGGCCCGCCGCCCGCCACGCAGGCGGACATCTCCACCGCCCTCGCGCCCCAGAGTCTGGATAACGGCGCTTCGCCCCTTCCCTGCCCCGCCGATCTGGTCTAGATACCCACGCCGCGCCGCTGCTGTGTCCAGCCGGTGGGCGCGACCAGGGACGCGCGGCGGCGCGGCCCTTTTTTGTGTGCGCGCGCCGGTGACTCCGTCCTGGTAAGCGAGTGTAATGCCGAAGCGCACCGACATCTCCACGATCCTCATCATTGGCGCCGGCCCGATCGTCATCGGCCAGGCCTGCGAGTTCGATTATTCCGGCACCCAGGCCTGCAAGGCCCTGAAGGAAGAGGGCTACCGGATCGTCCTGGTCAATTCGAACCCGGCGACGATCATGACCGACCCGGACCTCGCCGACGCCACCTATATCGAACCGATCACACCCGAGATCGTCGAGAAGATCATCGCCAAGGAGCGCAACGTGCTGCCCGGCGGCTTCGCCCTGCTGCCGACCATGGGCGGACAGACCGCCCTGAACACCGCGCTCTCGCTGCGCAAGAACGGCGCGCTGGAGCGCTACGACGTGCAGATGATCGGCGCGACGGCGGACGCCATCGACAAGGCCGAGGACCGCGAGCTGTTCCGCGAGGCGATGACCAAGATCGGCCTCGCGACGCCGCGTTCGCATCACATCAAGACGCTGCCGCAGGCGCTGGAGGCGCTGGACGACATCGGCCTGCCGGCCATCATCCGCCCGTCCTTCACCATGGGCGGCACCGGCGGCGGCATCGCCTACAACAAGGCCGAATTCATCGACATCGTCGAGCGCGGCATCGACGCCTCTCCGACCAACGAAGTGCTGATCGAGGAATCGGTGCTCGGCTGGAAGGAATACGAGATGGAGGTCGTGCGGGACCGCAACGACAACTGCATCATCGTCTGCTCTATCGAGAATCTCGACCCGATGGGCGTGCATACCGGCGATTCCATCACCGTCGCGCCGGCGCTGACGCTGACCGACAAGGAATACCAGATCATGCGCGACGCCTCGCTGGCGGTGCTGCGCGAGATCGGCGTCGAGACCGGCGGCTCCAACGTGCAGTTCGCGGTCGATCCCGAGACCGGCCGCATGATCGTCATCGAGATGAATCCGCGCGTCTCGCGCTCGTCCGCGCTGGCATCGAAGGCGACCGGCTTCCCCATCGCCAAGGTCGCGGCCAAGCTCGCGGTCGGCTACACGCTGGACGAGATCGCCAACGACATTACCGGGGGCGCGACGCCGGCCTCGTTCGAGCCGAGCATCGACTATGTCGTCACCAAAATTCCGCGCTTCGCCTTCGAGAAATTCCCCGGCGCCGATCCGGTGCTGACCACCGCGATGAAGTCGGTCGGCGAGGCCATGGCCATCGGCCGCACCTTCCAGGAGAGCTTGCAGAAGGCTTTGCGTTCGCTGGAAACCGGCCTGACCGGCCTCGACGAAGTCGTGATCGAGGGCCTCGGCCAGGGCGACGACCGCGCCGCGATCCGCGCCGCGCTCGGCACGCCGACGCCGGACCGGCTGTTGCAGGTCGCCCAGGCGATGCGCCTTGGCCTCACCGACGAGCAGATTCACGCCGCCTGCAAGATCGACCCGTGGTTCCTCGAACAGATCCGCGACATCGTCGAGACGGAGGCGAAGATCGCATCTCGGGGCCTGCCGAAAACGCCGGGCGCGTTCCGCCGGCTCAAGGCCATGGGCTTCTCCGACGCCCGCCTCGCCAAACTCACCGGCAGCACCATGCCGGAGGTGATGGCGGCGCGGCGCGCGCTCGGCGTGCGCCCGGTCTACAAGCGCATCGACACCTGCGCGGCCGAATTCGCCTCGCCCACGGCCTATATGTACTCGACCTATGAGGCCCCGTTCGCCGGCAGCCCGGCCGACGAGGCCGCGCCGTCCGACCGCCGCAAGGTGGTGATCCTCGGCGGCGGGCCGAACCGCATCGGCCAGGGCATCGAGTTCGACTATTGCTGCTGTCACGCCGCCTTCGCGCTGAAGGATGCGGACTATGAGACCATCATGGTCAACTGCAATCCGGAAACGGTGTCGACGGACTACGACACGTCCGACCGGCTGTATTTCGAGCCGCTGACCGAAGAGGACGTGCTGGAGATCATCGCAACCGAGCAGAGCAACGGCACGCTGCACGGCGTGATCGTCCAGTTCGGCGGGCAGACGCCGCTCAAGCTGGCGGATGCGCTGGAAAAGGCCGATGTGCCGATCCTCGGCACCTCGCCGGACGCCATCGACCTTGCGGAAGACCGCGACCGCTTCAAGCAGTTGCTGGACAAGCTCGGCCTGCGCCAGCCGGAAAGCGGCATCGCCATTTCCACCGAGGACGCGAGACGGCATGCCGAAGCCATCGGCTTTCCGGTGGTCATCCGACCATCCTATGTGCTGGGCGGCCGCGCCATGGAGATCGTCCATGACAGCGCGCAGCTCGATCGCTATCTCGCGCGCCTCGCCTCCACGCTGGACCGGCCGTCCGAGATCGTGGTGTCGGCGAAAAGCCCGCTGCTGATCGACCGCTATCTCACCGACGCCATCGAGGTGGATGTCGATTGCGTCGCCGACGGCCGGGATACCTATATCGCCGGCATCATGGAGCATATCGAGGAGGCCGGCATCCATTCCGGCGACAGCGCCTGTTCGCTGCCGCCGCATTCGCTGTCCCGGGAACTCAGCGACGAACTCGGCCGCCAGACCCGCGAACTGGCGCTGGCGCTCAAGGTCGGCGGCCTGATGAACGTGCAGTTCGCCATCAAGGATGGCGAGGTCTATGTTCTTGAGGTCAATCCCCGCGCCTCGCGCACGGTACCCTTCGTCGCCAAGGTGACGGGCGTGCCGGTCGCCAAGATCGCCTCGCGCATCATGGCCGGCGAGAAGCTCGACAGCTTCGGCCTCAAGCCGCTGAAACTGAACCATGTCGGCGTGAAGGAGGCCGTGTTCCCGTTCGCCCGGTTCGGCGACAAGGTGGACACCGTGCTCGGCCCCGAGATGAAATCCACCGGCGAGGTGATGGGCCTCGACACCGACTACAGCATCGCCTTCGCCAAGAGCCAGCTCGGCGGCGGGGCGCGGCTGCCGCGCCAGGGCACGGTCTTCGTCTCGGTGCGGGAAGGCGACAAGCCGCGCGTCATCGAGCCGGTGCGCGTGCTGGCGGCCCTCGGCTTCACGGTGCTCGCCACCAGCGGCACCCAGCGGTTCCTTGCGGAACACGGCATCACGGCCCGCATGGTGCTCAAGGCGTCGGAAGGGCGGCCCAACATCGTGGACGCCATCCGCAACGGCGAGGTCCAGCTCGTCTTCAATACCACCGAGGGCGCGCAGGCGCTGGCCGACAGCAAGTCTCTGCGTCGGGCTGCCCTCTTGCATAAAGTGCCGTACTACACCACTCTTTCAGGAGCCGTAGCGGCGGCGCAGGGAATTAAAGCCTACATTGAGGGAGACCTCAAGGTGCGTGCCCTGCAAAGCTACTTCACGGATCGGGCCTGAACGCCACAGCGGCGGCACACCCGACACGAATGATGCAAACCGAGATCGCGACGCCAGCCCGGAAGGGTGGCTCGCGATCAAGCTTTTGTGGGCGCATGGTGCCCGCAAGGTGAGGACTGAGGACAAGGATGATGGTTGAGAAGATCCCGATGACGGCGGAAGGTTATGCTGCGCTCGAAGCCGACCTGAAGCATCGCCAGCAGGTCGAAAGGCCGCGGATCATCCAGCAGATCACGGAAGCACGTTCCCACGGCGACCTTTCCGAAAACGCGGAATATCATGCGGCAAAGGAAAGCCAGTCGCTCAACGAAGGCCAGATCGCCGATCTTGAGGACAAGATGGCGCGCGCCGAAATCATCGACGTCTCCAAGCTTTCGGGCGACACCGTGAAGTTCGGCGCCACCGTCACGCTGATCGACGAGGATACCGAGAAAAAGCAGGTCTGGCAGATCGTCGGCGAGCCCGAGGCGGACGCCAAGAAGGGCCGCATCTCCATCACCTCGCCGCTCGCCCGCGCGCTGATCGGCAAGACCAAGGGCGCCTCCGTGGAGGTCGTCACGCCCGGCGGCGCGAAGGCCTACGAAGTGACCAAGGTGGAATGGCGCTGAGCGCGCCTTCCTCGGAATACGGAAAAGCCGGGCCAGCAGCCCGGCTTTTTGCTTTTGGCACGGTCTCGCATAGTCTCGGCTTTCTTGCTGAAACAAGCGCGCATCCGCTCCTGCTTCAGAGCCTGCCGCGCTTGATTTGCAGCCGAAGGCTGCTCACCGGGGGCCGTATGACGACATGCTCAGGACCCGGCCAGCCAATCAGATCTTGAAACTGTCATGGGTCGCCGGATGGAACAGGTCCTCCACGGCGAGGCGACGCGAGGACAGCCCCTGCGCGTGATGATGGCGCAGGAAATAGTCGAGCACGGCGCGGTTGGCTTCCATGCCATAGGACCAGAAATCCGCGCCCATCATGGCGCGCACATCGGCCAGATGCTCCTCGATGAAAGGCAGCGTCACCTTGGTCGCCGATGTGTCCGACAGATGCGCGAGCGCCAGCGCCTTCGACTGCTCGAACGCCTTCATCAGCGCGGCCGGAAGCCAGGGATGCCGCTCCGCCAGCGTCCTGCGGATGCCGACGAGATGCATGATCGGGAACATGCCGGTGCGGCGGAACCAGTCCCTTGCCGCCGCGACCGGATCGGGGAACAGCCAGCCGATGTCGGGAGACGGCCGCCTCAGCGCCGGCGGACGCGGGGCGATGAAGCCGTCGATCTCGCCATCCTCCAGCAGGGCGGAAATCGTCCGCCCCTCCGGCGCGCTGTCGAGCTTCACCCCCGGCGGCAGGCTGATCGTGATCTTCTCGGGCCGGCCGGCTTCCTCGATGCCGCCCCGGACCCAGTGAATGTCCGAGGGCGCAACGCCGTGATCGTCCTCCAGGATCGCCCGCGCCCAGACATTCGCGGTCAGTTGATATTCGGGCACGCCGACCTTTCGTCCTTTCAGATCGGCCGGCCCCTTCACGCGGTCGCGCCGCACATAGATCGACGTATGGCGGAAGGCGCGTGAAAGAAAGGCGGGAATGCCGATGTAAGGACAATCCCCTTTCGCGGTCCGCACGACATAGCTCGACAGCGACAGTTCGCAGACGTCGAAATCCTCCGTCCGCATCGCCCTGAAAAAGATCTCCTCCGGCGACAGCGTCATGAAGACCGGCGAGACGCCGTCGATCAGCACCTCGCCGTCGATCAGCGGACGATTACGGTCGTAGTTCCCGATGGCGATGGAAATATCCGGCTTGCTCATGTGTCCGCCGCAAACGGCCCCCAATCCCGATGCGCCGTTCTTCGGACGCGGCCTCTATCTTTGCTTTTCAATCGTTCCAGATCCTGGATGGATCAAACATCCGCATCGCGACATGCCATCCTGACCATCGTGTTGCATTCTCCACATCTTCATCGGATTGTGAAGGAAAGTTGCAATCCATCTTTGCTAAGATGGATTCGTCAACCAACATCGTTCCAAAGGGGGGCCCTTCAGATGAGCGAGACACTATCTGCCTATCGTCCGCAGGTACTGAGCATCCTGCGCATCATGACCGCGCTGCTGCTGTTGCAGCACGGGCTTTCCAAGTTCTTCGGTTTTCCCCAGACAATGAACACCCCGCCGATGTTCTCCATGTTCTGGTTCGCCGGAGTCATCGAGATCGTCGGCGGCATCCTGTTTCTGATCGGACTGTTCACCCGCTCGACCGCTTTCATCCTTTCCGGCTTTCTGGCCTGCGCCTATTTCATCGGCCATGCGCCGGCCGGCTTCTATCCGCTGACGAATAACGGTGAGGCCGCCGTCCTGTTCTGCTTCATCTTCTTCTATTTCATCTTCTCCGGGCCCGGGCCCTGGAGCGTGGACTCAGCGCGCGCCAGCGCCTGACGCGGCGGACGCGACTTCGGCAGCGCCGGCCTTCGGGCCGGCGTTTCGCTGTCAGTCCTGTTCGAACGGCACCATGGCGACGTTCTTGGCGTTGCGCAGGGTCAGCGACGTCTTGACGTTGCGCACGTTCGGAGCGGCGGTCAATTCCGCCACGAAACCCTGAAATGTCGTCAGGTTCGGCGCCACGCATTTGAGCAGGAAATCGATCTCGCCGGACAGCATCCAGCATTCCCGCACCAGCGGCGCGGCGCGGACGAAACTCTCGAACACCTTCAGATCCGCCTCGGCCTGGCTGGCCAGATGCACCATGGCGAAAACCGTGACTTCGTAGCCGAGCAGCTTCTCGTCCAGCAGCGCCCGATAGCCGGTGATGAAGCCGGCCTCCTCCAGCGCCCGCACCCGGCGCAGGCAGGGCGGCGCGGAAATCCCCACCCGCCGGGACAGCTCGACATTCGTCATCCGACCGTCCTCCTGAAGTTCCTTCAGGATTTTCCAGTCTATGGCATCCAGCCGCGCAATCACGTCCGCCGATTCTCCAAAATCCGGGGGACCATAGGGGAGAATCCGGCAGCGCGAAATAATGTTTCGCCACGGGCTGCGCCGTCCACAGCCTTTCGGGACAGTGGGTTGCAAAACTTGCATAGCTGCAACGAGAGCTTAAATTAGGCGGAACGGCATCCTGCGCTCCGCAGCCCTGCGGTCAAGGCCGGGAATCCGGGGGGCGATTCTAGCAAATCGAGGAGGACGGCTCGCCATGGGCACGACGACGCGCGCGAAGGTGGTCATTATCGGCTCCGGTCCGGCCGGCTATACGGCTGCGATCTATGCTGCCCGCGCGATGCTGGAACCTGTTCTGCTCCAGGGCATGCAGCCGGGCGGGCAACTCACCATCACCACCGACGTCGAGAATTATCCCGGCTTCGCCGACGTGATCCAGGGCCCCTGGCTCATGGAGCAGATGCAGAAACAGGCCGAGCATGTCGGCACCCGCATCGTGACAGACCTGGTGGCCAAGGCCGACCTGTCGCGCCGGCCGTTCCGGCTGGAATGCGACTCGGGGGACGTCTATCTCGCCGACGCGCTGATCATCGCCACCGGCGCCCAGGCCCGCTGGCTGGATCTGCCGTCGGAACAGAAGTTCAAGGGCTACGGCGTGTCCGCCTGCGCCACCTGCGACGGCTTTTTCTACCGCAACAAGGAAGTGCTGGTGATCGGCGGCGGCAACACCGCGGTCGAAGAAGCGCTGTTCCTCACCAATTTCGCCTCCCGGGTCACGGTCGTGCATCGGCGCGACAGCTTCCGCGCCGAGCGCATTCTCCAGGACCGGCTGTTCAAGCATCCCAAGATCGACGTGCTCTGGGACACCGCGCTGGATGATGTGATCGGCAGCGAGAATCCCATGAAGGTGACGGAAGCCCGGCTCCGCAACGTCAAGACCGGCGAGATCACCCAGCGCGCCGTGGACGGGATCTTCATCGCCATCGGCCACAGCCCCGCTTCCGAGCCGTTCGTCGGCCAGATCGAGATGAAGGGCGGCAACTACATCCGGACCGCGCCGGACTCGACCGCCACCTCCGTTCCGGGCGTGTTCGCGGCCGGCGACGTGACCGACGACATCTACCGGCAGGCGGTCACCGCCGCCGGTCAAGGCTGCATGGCCGCGCTGGAAGCGGAACGCTTTCTGGCCGCCCATGAACTTCACGAGGCTGCCGAATGAACCAGCGTTTCAGAGCCGGGCGAAAAGACATGGATTGGGACAAGCTCAAGGTGTTCCATGCTGCCGCGGAAGCCGGCAGCTTCACGCATGCGGGAGACCAGCTCGGCCTGTCCCAGTCCGCCGTGTCCCGTCAGGTGTCCGCGCTGGAGCACGACCTCAGCGTGTCGCTGTTCCACCGCCACGCTCGCGGCCTGATCCTGACCGAGCAGGGCGAACTGCTCTATCGGACCGCCCACGATGTCTTCATGAAGCTGGAGGCGGCCCGGGCCAAGCTGACCGACAGCAAGGAGCGACCCAACGGCGAACTGAAAGTGCAGACCACCGTCGGCATCGGCATCCACTGGCTGACGCCGCGGCTGGGTGAATTCATGGATCTGTATCCGGACATCCGCCTCACGCTGATCACGACCGACGAGGAACTCGACCTCGCCATGCGCGAGGCCGACGTCGCCATCCGCCTGCGGCAGCCGACCCAGCCGGACCTGATCCAGCGCAAGCTGTTCCAGGTCCGCTCGCATGCCTATGCCTCGCCGGAATACATCAAGCGCTTCGGTCAGCCGCAGAGCTTCGAGGATCTCGACAATCACCGGATCATTCTGTTGAGCAACGCGCCGCCGACCTTCATCGCCAACCGGAACTGGCTGATCGAAGCCGGGCGCGAGCCGCGCAATCCGCGCGTCTGTTATCTCACCTTCAACAACGTGCTGGGCGTCCGGCGCGCCTGCCAGGCCGGCATGGGCATTGCCATGCTGCCCGACTACATCGTGGAATCCGATGGCGGCCTCGTGCAGCTCTTTGGTGAAGGCGATGGCACGATCCTCGATGGCTATTTCGTCTATCCGGAAGAACTCAAGAATGTCGCGCGCGTTCAGGTGTTCCGCGACTTCCTCGTCGCGAAGGCGCAACGCTGGACGCACTGAAAGCTGCAACGCAGGATTTTACGGTTGGTTGCAAGTGACGCAGTCTACACATGGCAGTCATGCAATGGGCCTGATTGCCGAAAGCCATCGTCATGGTAGGCTTTGTTAGTTGATGACGAGCGGTCTGCGCATCCTCCCAGATTGCCCCCGTAAGACATCAACTGTTCCCCTCTGGAAGGTGATTGTCGGCTTTGCCGGCAAACTCAACCGGGCCTCAAGGCCCGGTTTTTTTCTTTTTGATCGCGTGATCAAGACCTTGCAGGATCGCCGAGCGAAAGCGGCCGCATTCGTTCGAATTTTAGTTCTTATGAGACATAGCAACGAGCATCAGTATCGCCGCAAAACTGACAAACAAAAGCAGGCTTTCAGCCGCGCTGCCCTGTGTGACGAATCATGTGTCAGGCTGAGGATGCAGCGACGCGAAGGATGGTGACTTCCGAATCGCCATAGCGGCGGCGGTCTAACTCCGTGAACCCCTCAGCACCGTTGAACGCTCCCGCCGCTTCCTCCACGACAACGACGGCCTCCGGCATCAGCCAGCCGCCCGATCGCGCGGACGCCAGCGCCGCCTCGGCCAGCCCTTGTCCGTAGGGCGGGTCCAGAAACACCAGCGAGAATGGCTCGACCGGATGAGCGGGCCCAAGCCGCGTCGCATCGCGGCGGAAGATCCGCGTCACGCCCGAAACGCCGAGGGTCTCCACATTGCCGCGCAGGAGTGCGCGCGACTCGACACCGTCATCGACGAACAGCACGAAGTCCGCGCCCCGCGAGAGCGCTTCAAGGCCAAGAGCGCCGGTCCCCGCGAACAGGTCCAGCACCCGCGCCCCGCTCACCGGGTCGCCAAGGCCATGGGCGAGGATGCCGAACAGCGATTCCCGCAGGCGATCCGCTGTCGGCCGGATCGTCTGGGTCTGCGGCGCGGCCAGCGCCCGCCCGCGGAAACGGCCGCCGACGATCCGCATCAGCCCCGCCGCCCGCGATCGGAGGGACGGCCGGGAGACTGGCCCCTGGGTCCCGCCACGTCGTTACGGCCATGATACGGACGCTTGCCGCGCGGTTCGCCAGACGCGCGTTTGGAAGCCGACGCAGGCTTGCCGGCACCGGCCCTGCCCCCGCTCTTCGCGACGAAATCCTTCCCGCCGGCGCGCAGATCGCCGCTCTTGCCGACGCCCGGCTTTCTGCCGCCTCGGGGCTTTCCAGCGCTTGCGCGCTCGTCGCCAGCCGGTGCCGCGGCACGCTCCACGGCGATGCGGCGTCCCTTGCGGTCGCTGACTTCGGATGCACCGCGCGGCGGCAGCCGGGGGGCATCCGCTTCATCCACGCGCATCCGCCACGCCCCGCCCCGCTTGCCGGGCGGACGCTCCCGCACCATGCGGCGTTCGGTGGCATCGTCAGCCACGCCATCGCGCACGCGCGGTTCGAAGCTGCGGGAACGGTTGGCCGC
>DATMEW010000109.1:0-22693 GCA_035556495.1 Xanthobacteraceae bacterium
GGACGGCCTCTACGAATGCATCCTCTGCGCCTGCTGCTCGACCTCGTGCCCGAGCTACTGGTGGAATTCCGACCGCTATCTCGGCCCGGCCGCGCTGCTCCAGGCCCAGCGCTGGCTGGTGGACAGCCGCGACGAAATGACTGGCGAGCGCCTCGACAATCTCGAGGATCCGTTCCGGCTGTATCGCTGCCACACGATCATGAACTGCACCAAGGCGTGTCCGAAGGGCCTCAATCCCGCCAAGGCCATTGCCGAGATCAAGCTGAAGATGGTCGAGCGGCAGGTCTGATAGTCACGTCTGACAGAGCACATCTGACAGGTCAGGTGCTGCCGACCCCAACCGGCCGATGAGGGCCGCCGCGTGGAGCGGCAGGCATTGCCCCGCGCAGCCTATCCGAAGTGCCTCGAAGCCGGCCCCCGCGGCGGCTTCGAGGCCGGCTTCGTCATTCCAGCCTCCGTCACGATCCATCCGGACGTCCTAACGTCAGGCCGGCTTCCGCCGACTTGCCCGGCATCAGGCGCAGCGGCGGATCGCATCGTGGAACCCGCAACCACCGGGGAACGGAGCGCGCACCCGCCCGTTGTCGGGGTTCGATGCTGCTCTCGAGCGACAGGAACCCTTATGGTCAATACGACACCGGATGACGTTGAACAGGTCTGGTCGCTGATGGACCGGATTTCCGTCGCCATGCTGACAAGCTGGGACGGCCGTGAGCTTCACTCCCGACCCATGGCGGCCCATGTCGTCCACGACGAGAATGCGCTGTATTTCCTCACGGACGTCCGCCACCACAAGGACGATGACATCGCGCGCTATTCGCGGGTCAACCTCGCCTTTGCCGACACCGGCAGCCAGAAATACGTCTCTCTGGCCGGAACGGCCTCCGTTGCCAACGGCCGCGCGCACATCAAGGACCTTTGGAATACCTTCGCCAAGGCGTGGTGGGACAGCGCCGAGGACCCGAACATCCGCGTGCTGAAGGTCGTGCCCGAGGACGCCCAGTACTGGGACAGCCCGGGCACCGTCGTCAGCTATGCCAAAATGATCGCGGCAGCGGTCACCGGCTCGCGGCCCGACATCGGCACCAACCGGAAGGTGGCGCTGTGACCATTTCCTTCCTCTCCGCAGCGGACCAACAGGCCGACCGACACCGGCTTTCCGATCCAGAACTGTCCGACCCTGGACTTCCCGATCCCGGCCTGCCGCCCGAGCCCGGTCCGCCCGCCTCGCCTCAGCCGGACCCCGGACCCAACCGGGACCCTTCGCCCAAGGGGCCGCGGAACCCCTATCCCGTGGACGATCCCGGCGATCCCAACGGGCCGGGCTCGGAGCCGGACTATCTGCCCGGCCGGCCCGACAACCCCAACCCGCGCTTCTGAATGCGGGGGACGAGGAATTCCATGTCTGCGGGCGCTACCCCTTTGTTTATAAACGGGGGTTCAGCAGATCACCCGATTTCCGCCATGGCCCGACCACAGCCCCGCCGCGGTGCGCCGTTACCCGTTGAATCCATTCGATGAGCCGACAGGCAGGAGGAAGCCGATGACATCCCGTTCGCAGATCGCCCGTTCGCTGCTGCTGGCGACAACGCTGATGCCCGCCGTCGCATTTGCCGCATCGGCGCAAGCCGGACCGCCCACGTCCGGCGATCTGATCCAGCTCGCACAGATTCCGGGCATTCATGATTCGCCTGCGGTGCGCGAACAGCAGAAGCAGAAGGAAGCGCCCCGCCCGCCGGCGCCTGAACAGCAACAGGCCCCGCGCGCGGCGCCGCCGGCTCCTCCCGCGCAACCCCGCGCCGAGCCGCAGCAGCAGCGTCCGGCCGCGCCACCCGCCGCACGGCCGGAGGCGCCGGCCGCACCGCGCCCCGCCGCTCCGCCCAGCCCGCAGGCCCAGCCGCCAGCGCCGCCGACACCGCCCGCCGCCCAGCCGCGGCAGCAGGAGCGCCCCCAACGCATGGAGCGTCCTGAGAGGCAGGAGCGCGGCGAACGGCCCAGTCGTCCGGAGAATGATATGCGGCCCGAGCGGTCCCAGCAGCCGGACCAGCGCGGCCCGCAGCAGCGCCCCGGCGCGCCTGAACAGAAGGCTCCGCCGCCCGCCGCGACGCAGCGGCCCGCCGCCCCGCCGCCGGCTTCGCCCCCGGCTGCCTCTCCTCCGCCCGCCGCCCAGCAGCCGCCGGCTGCTCAACGGCCGTCCGCGCCACCACCGCCTGCGGCCGGACCCGGCGACCGGCGTGGCGACAATCGCCCCGGACAGCCCGACGCGCGGCCGGACCCGCGCGATCCGCGCTTCGACCAGCAGCGCAACGAGCAGGTCCGCGAATGGCGCAACCGCCGGCTCGACGACGTCCGCCAGGAGCGGCGCGAGGAGCGGCAGGGCAATCAGCTCATCATCCGCGAGCCCGGCCGCACCATCATCCAGGAGGGCGACCGCACCATCGTGCGCCACAACGAGGCCGACCGCTTCCGGGCGATCTCCCGCGATGTCCGCACCGAGCAGCGCGGCCGCGAGACCATCACGACCATCCCGCGGCCGGGCGGCTTCACCGTCCTCAATGTCGTCGGCGACGACGGACGGCTGCTGCGGCGCGTGCGGCGCGGCCCCGACGGCCGGGAAGTCGTCATCATCGATAACCGCCGCGCGCCGCAGGCCCGTCCCGGCGCCGGCTTCTTCGTGACGCTGCCGCCGCCGCGCATCTCGATGCCGCGGGACCGCTACATCGTCGAATACGAGGATGCCCAGCCCGAGATCGTCTACGAGACGCTCATGGCTCCGCCCGTCGAGCGGCTGCAACGCGCCTACAGCCTCGATGAAATCCGCTACAGCGAAAGCGTGCGCGACCGCATGCCGCGGATCGATCTCGATACCGTCACGTTCGCCACGGGTTCGTGGGAGATCGACAGCAACCAGATCCGCCGGCTGGAAGTGATCGCCGACGGCATCAACCGCGCGATCCGGCGCAACCCCGCCGAGGTGTTCCTGATCGAAGGCCATACCGACGCGGTCGGCTCCGATGTCGACAATCTGTCCCTGTCGGACCGCCGCGCCGAAACCGTCGCCGTGGTGCTGAGCGAGGAGTTCCAGGTGCCGCCGGAAAACCTCACGACGCAGGGCTACGGCGAGCAATATCTCAAGGTGCAGACGGACGGCCCGTCCGAGGCCAACCGCCGCGTCACCGTCCGGCGCATCACGCCGCTGCTCACCGGCCAGATGCAGGGCGCGCCACCGCCCGCACCGCGGCCGCGCTGAGGCATGATCCCGAAAAGTGGGAACCGGTTTTCGGACCAGATCATGCTGAAAACAAAAGGATCGCTAAAAGTGAAAGGCCGGGCATCTCGCCCGGCCTTTTTGTTTGTCCGCATCGTCCGGCGGCGATCCTAAAGCCCCAGCTTCTTGCGGCGCTGGCCGAGGGTGCGCAGACGCAGCGCATTGAGCTTGATGAAGCCGGCGGCGTCGCGGTGGTCGTAAGCGACCGCGCCTTCTTCGAAGGTGACGAGGTCCTGATCATACAGCGAGTTTGGCGACTCGCGGCCGACCACGCCAGCCGAGCCCTTGTAGAGCTTCACCCGCACGCGGCCGGACACCAGTTGCTGGGAATGGTCGATCGCGGCCTGAAGCATCTCGCGCTCCGGCGTGAACCAGAAGCCGTTATAAATCAGCTCGGCATATTTCGGCATCAGCTCGTCTTTCAGATGCCCCGCGCCGCGATCCAGCGTGATCTGCTCGATGCCGCGATGGGCAACCAGCAGGATGGTGCCGCCCGGCGTCTCGTACATGCCGCGCGACTTCATGCCGACGAAACGATTCTCGACGAGGTCGAGCCGGCCGATGCCGTTGGCGCGGCCCAGCTCGTTGAGCTTCGCCAGCAGGCTCGCCGGCGACATCTTCACGCCGTCGATGGCAACCGGGTCGCCTTTCTCGAAATCGATGGCGATGACGGTGGCCTTGTCCGGAGCTTCTTCCGGGCTCAGCGTGCGCGAATAGACATAGTCCGGCACGTCCAGGCTCGGGTCCTCTAGAACCTTGCCCTCGGAGGAGGCATGCAGCAGGTTCGCATCGACCGAGAAGGGGGCTTCGCCGCGCTTGTCCTTGGCGATGGGGATCTGATGCTGTTCGGCGAAGCTGATGAGCTGCTCGCGCGAGCGCAGGTCCCATTCGCGCCACGGCGCGATCACCTTCACATCCGGCTTCAGCGCGTAATAGCTCAGCTCGAAGCGGACCTGATCGTTGCCCTTGCCGGTCGCGCCATGACAGACGGCATCGGCGCCGACAGCTTCCGCGATCTCGATCTGCTTCTTGCTGATCAGCGGCCGGGCGATCGAGGTGCCGAGCAGATACTGGCCTTCATAGACCGCATTGGCGCGGAACATCGGGAAGACATAGTCGCGGACGAATTCCTCGCGCAGGTCCTCGATGAAGATGTTCTCGGGCTTGATGCCGAGCAGCAAAGCCTTCTGGCGCGCCGGCTCCAGTTCCTCGCCCTGGCCGAGATCGGCGGTGAAGGTGACGACCTCGCAGCCATAGGTGGTCTGGAGCCATTTGAGGATGATCGAGGTATCGAGGCCGCCGGAATAGGCGAGCACGACCTTCTTCACGTCGCCAAATTTCGGATCGCGGTCGTTCGCCATCGGTCGGAAGTCCTTCGTGTTGTGTCGCGCGTGTCTGACCTTGTTCGCAACGAAATCAGACAGGCGGGACAAACCATACAAGCCGCAGCCGGTCCAGCCATCACCGGCCTGTCTCGTCGCCACCCTGTCGTCGTTATCCTGCCGGCGCGGGCACGCCGGCGGCGCCCCGGCCGGAAGCGGCGGGGCGTGCGGACCGTCGGCACCCCTCAAGCCGAGGGGCAGGAGCGCCGAAAGGCGCCAAAGCCTGAGCCGCGCGTGCGAGACGCGGCGCGTCCCTGCGGGGGACGCTGCACCTTCCGGCGCTCCTGACGCGGGATTTATCGGCGCGTCGCTGGCTATTCGGGGGGCCCGGTGCGCGTCTCGCGTCCTCCGGACCTGCTCCCCGTCAGCGGGACCCGACGGTCACCGCCAGCGGTCGTAGTGCCGCCTCGCTTTCAGCGTCTGCCGCCGACCGGGAGCAGGTGCGACCCTGCCCGCAGTCACCGCATCCGGCCCCGCCTTCAGGATCGCCTCTAGAAAGCGCCCCTCGTTGGACCGGACGAAAAGGATAATAGTCCTTTTAGGAATTTTGTCAAGAAGACGATTTCGCGCCGTCCCGGCCGCCCCATTTCCAGCGCCACCGGAAGAACACGCCATGGGCGAACCAGACCAGCAGGAACATGAAGACCCCGGCAAACAGGGAATCCGAGACGAAATGGCCGCCCGCGACCAGGCGCAGGACGCTCGTGAACACGCCGAAGGCAACAGCGGCGGCATAGGCATAGGGTCGCCAGGCCGGCGGCGTCAGCGCGGCGGGCGCGAGCGTCCAGAACGCGCCGGAGGGCTCGCCGCCGATGAAGGAGCAGTTGGCCGGGCAGGCCCCGCGCGGGTCCCACCACGGCACGAAACCGTCCTTGCCGTCGAACTGCACGACATCGATGGGGCGCGGCCGGCCCCAATGCTCCTTCAGCACCGCATTGGCGAGGATGCCGGGGCCGAGCGCCAGTGTGGTGAGCATGAACAGGCCGGCGCGCAGCGAGACCGGAAACCGCCAGCGCGGCCGGACCCAGCCGGCGAGCACGGCGACGCCGGCCAGCACGCCCAGCGCCGTGATGATGCCGTTGACGATCTCGCGGCTCCATTCCACCCAGGGCCGAAAGCGCCACCAGAATTCCGGTTCGGCCGGATTGTAGAATGGCGCAGCCAGCGCAAGGTCGAGTTCCGGCCAGAGGGCGAAGATGCCTCCGCCGATGGCGGCGATGGCAAGGACGACGATGAGGCCGGTGCGATTCATGGCACGGTCTATAGCCGGTTCGCGTGACGGCGGCACGGGGCTGGGCGGATCGTTACTGTCGCAGACGGCCGCGCCTTCAGGACGCCGGCGCAGCCGGCGGGCGCAAGCCCGCATTCCAGCCGGCGACGGCCCAGTAGACGAAACCGGCGGCGAGCCCGGCCACGACGATGAAGCGCGGATCGCCATAGACCGGCAGCCGTTCGGCAGCCGCGCTCGCAACGGACGCCCCGCCACCGTTGGACACGAACCAGCCGATCCAGGCCGCCAGCCCGCCGTTGCCGACATGGAACAGGAAAGAGCGGATCGCGAAGGCTTCCGCCAGCACGACGCCGATGGCGGCCGGCAGTAGGATGGCGACGCCGGACGAGACCAGCAGGAACAGCGCCGCCGGCGCGAGCATGAAGGCGGTCATCATCTGGTCGTCGGTGAGGGCCGGATCGTCGAAGGCGCGGGCCAGCGTCTGCCAGTGCAGCAGCACCAGCACGGCCACCGAAGCGCAGACGGCGGCGAGCGCGCCGAGCGGCACGACGACGAGACGCAGCAGCACGCGGCCGAGGGGGGTCATGGCAAGCCTTTCAGGCTGCAAGCCGCGCAGGACTCATCGCGCGGCAGTGCCGGAGACGGCGTCATCATCCGCGGTGTCGCTGCCATCGTCGCTCATCGCCATGGCGCGCAGGGCGAGGCGCTCGCGTGCCGACAGCTTCTCGGTCTCGCTCTTGAGCTGGCCGCAGGCGGCGAGGATGTCGCGGCCGCGCGGCGTGCGCACCGGCGAGGCATAGCCGGCGTTGAAGATCACTTCGGAGAATTTTTCGATCTGCTCCCAGTCCGAACATTCGTAGCGGCTGCCCGGCCACGGGTTGAACGGGATGAGATTGATCTTGGCGGGAATGCCCTTGAGCAAACGCAGCAGCGCGCGGGCGTCGTCGAGGGAATCGTTCACGCCCTTGAGCATCACATATTCGAAGGTGATGCGCCGCGCGTTCGACGCGCCGGGATAGTTGCGGCAGGCTTCGAGCAGTTCGGCGATGGGATATTTGCGGTTGATCGGCACCAGCTCGTTGCGCAGCGTGTCGTTCACCGCATGGAGCGAGATGGCCAGCATGACGCCGATCTCCGCGCCCGCCCGCGCGATCATCGGCACGACGCCGGAGGTGGACAGCGTGATGCGCCGGCGCGAGAGGCCGAGACCGTCGCCGTCCTGCACGATCAGCAGCGCGTCACGCACCGCGTCGAAGTTATAGAGCGGCTCGCCCATGCCCATCATGACGATGTTGGTCACGGCGCGGTCCCCGGCCGGGATCACGCCGTCGGTCGGCCGCGTGCCGCCGGGCCAGTCGCCGAGGCGATCCCGCGCGACCATGAGCTGGCCGACGATCTCGCCGGCGGTGAGGTTGCGCACCAGCCGCTGGGTGCCGGTGTGGCAGAAGCTGCAATTCAGCGTGCAACCGACCTGGCTGGAGATGCAGAGCGTCGCCCGCACGGTGTCGGGGATATAGACGCATTCGACCTCGTGCGGCTTCTCGCCGGCGGTGCCGGAAGGCAGGCGCAGCAGCCATTTGCGGGTGCCGTCGCTTGACACCTGCTCGGCCACCACCTCCGGCCGCGCCAGCGTGTAGCGGGCGGCGAGCGCCGCGCGCAGGTCCTTCGCGACGCTGGTCATGGCCTCGAAGTCGCGGACGCCCCGGACATAGATCCAGTTCCAGAGCTGGCCGACGCGCATCCGGCGCTGGCGCTCCGGCACGCCGATCTCGGCGAGCGCCTCGGCGAGTTCCGCGCGGGTCAGGCCGACCAGCGAGGGCCGCGACGGCGGCACATATTGTTCCAGCGGCACCTTCTCGACGAAGGCGCCCGGAACAGGCACGCGGGGCGCGGACGCAGCGGAGGGGCGGACGCTGGCGGAGATGCTGGCGGAGGTGCTGGTCATGGCGTGGCTTATATAGTCCGTCCGGGCCATGCCGGCCAGCGCGCCCTCACAGGCGCGCGATCAGCGCCACGGCGGCGGCGGGCGCGCGGACCTTGGCGCCGTTGATCATATAGACGAATACGTCCCGCCCGGCTTTCGCCTTTGCGGCGGATGGCGCGACGACCGGCAGATCGTCGGGCGCGCCGCCGGCCTCCCATGCCTTCGCCCGCTTCACCCAGGCGTCCAGCGTCTTCGGCGGATAGCCGGTCTCGACGGAATCCTCCGCATTCTGGAGGCGCAGATAGACGAAATCCGCCGTCACATCGGCGATCGCGGGAAACTTCGGCGAGTCGGTATAGACCACCGCCGCGCCATGTTCGCGCACCAGCGCGAGGAAGGCGGGATCGAGAAAGCTCTCGTGGCGCACCTCCAGCACATGGCGCAGCCGCAGGCCGTCCGCCTCCGCCGGCAGCAGCGCGAGGAAGGCGGCCATATCGTCCGGCTCGAAACGCTTGGTCGGCGCGAACTGCCACAGCATCGGGCCAAGCTTCATCTTCAGCTCGGTGACGCCGCCGGTGACGAAGCGGGCGATGGAATCGCCGGCCTCGGCCAGCACCTTGCGGTTGGTCGCGAAGCGCGGGGCCTTGAGCGAGAAGATGAAATCGTCCGGCGTCTCGTCATGCCACTTGCGGAAGCTGGCCGGCTTCTGGCTGCCGTAGAAGGTGCCGTTGATCTCGATGGCCGTGACCTGGCGGCTCGCATGGGCCAGTTCGCGCGCCTGGGCCAGCCCCTTGGGGTAGAACACGCCCCGCCAGGGCTCGAAGGTCCAGCCGCCGATGCCGACCCGGATCATGTGACTCTCCCCGTCGTGGCGCGGCGCGCGGCCCGGCCGTCTATCTGCATTCCTGCTCGGCGCGATCCACCGCCTGGGACAGGCCCTTCAGCGAGAAGGTGTCGGTGGACCGGGTGCCGCGCCCGGACATGCCCTTCACCACCACTTCCGCGCCCTTGCGCATGGCGTCCAGCATCCGCGCCTCGTCCGCGACATTCTTGATCCAGGCGCCGTCGTTCTCGGTATACATCGCGAAACTCGCGCTTCCGATTTCGGCCGTGGCGTCCGAACCCGGCCGGAACGGATAGCCGACCACCAGCGAAATCTCGCTGCGGACATTGTCGGCCGGGCGCGTCGAGATGAAGAAATAGGGCTGATCGCGCGGCCGGTTCGGCGGATTCGTAGTGGCGGAGCGCGGCTTGCCGAGGGCGAAGCACAGCTTCTTGCCGTTCGGACTCGCGGTGAAGGCGCCCCATTCGCCATACTGGCCGAGCAGCCGCGGCTGGCTGTCGCCGACCTGCGGCGCGGCGGCCGCCGGGCTTCCCGATGCTCCTTTGGGAGCGGCATTGGATTTCGGCTGAGATTTGGACTGGGTCTTCGGTGCGGCTTTGGGTGCCGCCTTCGCGGGAGCCGACTTCTGCTGCGGGGCGGACTGCGCCAGCGCGGCCGGTGTGGCGGAGAGGGCGGCGGCGCCCGTGGCAAGGCCGGCGGCCGCGACCACCGGCAGAAAGCGAAACGAGAACGTGGCTGTCATGAACCCTCACCGCGCGGGCGGATGGAGATGCAAATCGCGTCGGCCCAATTCATGCAGAGAATCAGGCGATGTCGGGGCGCATGTTACGGCGATCGGCCGGTGCGGGAAAAGACGTCTCGCGCCGGGCCTGGCGGGAATGCGAACGCGGGACGGCAAGGTCGGGCCCCTGGCGGGACGCTGTCGGCGGGAAGCCGTCAGCCCGCCGCCATGGCACCCCGGAAGCGGATGGCCGTCATTTCGCCAGCGCGGCCAGCGTCCGGCGCGCGGCCTTACGGTGGCGCGCCCGGATATGGGTCGAAAGCAGGTTGAGCGTGCCCAGCAGCACCGCCGCATCGTCGGTATAGCCGAGGCCGGCGACGAAGTCGGGCACCATGTCCAGCGGCATCACGAAATACGCCAGCGCCCCAAGCAGCGCGCCGCGCACCCGGAACGGCGTCGCCGGATCGAAAGCGCAATAATAGGCCGCGAGCAGGTCGTCGGCGAAGGGCAGCCGGGCGGCGTTGGCGCGCAGCTTGCGCCAGAAGCCGCGCCGCACCACGGCCTCGTCGGCCGCCACGGCGGCGGGGTCCGGCGTCGCGTCGATGCCGTCGATATCCCCGGCCTCGTCCATCGCGGCGGCCCGACCCGATGCAGATCCTGATGCGGCACCCTTGCGCCCAAACAGTCCCGAGAAGGTCATCGTGGTGTCAGTCCCATCGGCGGCCCGACACTGGGCCGCCCGCTCATTTACGTAATGCGGCAGGGGGCGGACGCAAGCATCGGCACGCCGTGCCTTACAACGATACCCACGCCGCTATCCGCGAGCCGGAACCGGGGGCTCGCGGCCGGCAAAATCCCGGGCATCCGACGTGCGCGGATGCAAAGCCGTTTCTTCGGCACCCCGCCCTTGGTATGGCTGGCCGTCCCGATCCCGATCCGGCGAGCCCCCATGGACCATCGTCCCCCCGATCAGACCTCGGCAGGTCCCGGCGCGCCGGAGCCCGAGACGGCGCTGATCTTCGACGATACCCGGCAGAGCCTGAGCGAAACCCTGCTCCACGTCATCGACGCGATCGACGGCGAGACCGTCACGCTGCGCTGGCTGCTGGAAGAGATCGGCGAACAGGGATTGCTGATCCTCTGCGCCCTGCTGACGATCCCCTTCCTGCTGCCGGTCTCGATTCCCGGGGTGAGCACGGTGTTCGGCGCGGCCATCATCATGATCAGCATCGGCATCACCATCAATCGCATTCCATGGCTGCCGGCGGCGCTGCTGGACCGCACATTCGACGCCGGCAAGCTCGTCCCCGTGCTCCGCAAGGGGGCGCAGACCATCCGCCGGCTGGATCAGGTGATCCACCCCCGGCTGAAGATGCTCTCGAGCGGCGCGATGATGAACCGGCTCAACGGCCTGGGCATGGTGTTCGGCGGCGTGCTGCTGGCGCTGCCGCTGGGGCTGGTGCCGTTCTCCAACACCCTGCCCGCTCTGGCGATCCTGTTCCTCGCGGCGGGCATCTCCCAATGCGACGGCCTGTTCGTGCTGCTCGGCTATCTGCTTCTCATCGCCACAGTGCTTTACTTCGCGGTGTTGGCGCTGCTCGCCTTCGCGGCCGGCCAGGGCCTGTCAGGCTTCCTGCTGTCCTGATTCCGCCCGCAGCGACGGCGAACTGAAAGGCCATGCGCTGACCGGCGGCGGATGGGAGGATTCGGGAAGCCGACGACACCGGGCCTCAGCCCTTGCGGTAGACCCAGACGCGCGCCGGCGGAATATTCAGCCAGATGCGCTCGGACGGCTCCACCGACATGCCTTCCAGCCCCTTCGGGATCGGCGGCACGGTGGCATAGGTGAACTGGATGAAGGGCGCGCCCCGCTTCATCAGGCGGAAGGCGGCGCGCAGCAGCTTCAGGCGGGCGCGGAGCGGCTTGTTGAACAGCGGCAGGCCGGACACGAGCGCAGCGGCCGGCTCGTCCAGCACGCCCGCCAGCGTCTCCTCCAACCGGTAGGCGTCGCCCTGCACCACACGCGCCTCGGGATAGCGCTGGCGCAGCAGCCGGCAGAAGGTGGAATCGAATTCGACCAGCACCAGCCGCGACGGCGCGACGCCGCGCGCGACGAGTTCCGCCGTGATCGCCCCGGTGCCGGGGCCGAGTTCGATGACGGGGCCGGTCTGGGCGATATCCACATACCGCGCCATGGCCCGACCGAGCATCCGGCTGGAGGGCGCGACTGCGCCCACCGTCAGCGGCTTTTCCAGCCAGGAGCGGATGAACCGCATCTCGTCGAGACGGCGCAGCCCGCCGGCATTGAGCGCGGCGCGGCGCAGCTCGAAGGCGGCTTTCTGCCCCTCGAAGAAACGGATCTGCTTCTCGAAACGGCGTTCGAGAAGTTGCAGCGCCTGCAACGGCATGGTCTTTGCGCGGGCGGTCTTCATTGCGATCTTCCGACGCACCACGGGTAAGGCCCCTCGCTTGCAGGGTCAATGGAAAGCTCTGCACACTCCGCGCCGGGCGCGGCGGACGACAGCCTGCCCGAAGCGGACAGCCCTGCACCCGGCTCCGGCCCGTCGGCTTCGCGTCTCAATTCGCGCGGCTCGACAGGCCGTCGATGAAATCCTTCACCATGCCCAGAAAACCGGTCGATTCCGGCTGGGTCTCCTGGGACGACAGCTTCTCGAATTCGGCCAGCAGTTCCTTCTGCCGCTTGGTCAGATTCTGCGGCGTCTCGACGGCGACCTGCACATAGAGGTCGCCCATCTGCTTGGAACGCATGATAGGCATGCCGCGGCCGGCGAGCCGGAAGCGGCGGCCGGACTGGGTGCCTTCCGGCACCTTCACCCGCGCCTTGGCGCCGTCCAGCGCCGGCACCTCGAACTCGCCGCCGAGCGAGGCGCAGACCATCGAGACCGGCACCCGGCAATGCAGGTCCGCGCCGTCGCGCTGGAAGAAGGCATGGGGCGCGAGGCTGAGGAAGATATAGAGATCGCCGGCGCCGCCGCCGCGCATTCCGGCCTCGCCCTCGCCGGCGAGGCGGATGCGGGTACCGTCCTCGACGCCGGCGGGAATGTTCACGGACAGGGTCCGCTCGCGGGTGACACGGCCCGCACCGGCGCAGGAGGGGCACGGCGTCTCGATCACCTGACCGCGGCCATGGCAGGCCGGGCAGGTCCGCTCCAGCGTGAAGAAGCCCTGGGCCTGGCGCACGCGGCCGGCGCCGCCGCAGGTGGTGCAGGCTTTCGGGCTGGTGCCGGCCTTGGCGCCGGAACCGGAACACGCCTCGCAGGTGACGGAGGTGGGGATGCGCACCTGCGCCGTCTTGCCGTGATAGGCTTCCTCGAGGGTGATCTCCATGTTGTAGCGCAGGTCGGCCCCGCGCTCGCGGCCGCCGGAGGCGCGGCCGCGGCCGCCACCCATGCCGAAGATGCCCTCGAACAGGTCGGAAAAGCTGCTGCCGAAATCGGCCCCGAAGCCGGGACCGCCACCGAAGCCACCGCCGCCCTGCTCGAAGGCGGCATGGCCGAAACGGTCATAGGCGGCGCGCTTGTCGGGGTCCTTGAGGATCTCGTAAGCCTCGTTGATCTCCTTGAAGCGGACCTCGCTCGTGGCGTCGCCCTTGTTGCGGTCCGGATGCCACTGCATCGCGAGCTTGCGGAACGCAACCTTGAGGCCAGCGTCGTCGACGGTCCGTTCGACTTCGAGCGTCTCGTAGTAGCAGCGTTTGGACATGCGGCTGATTTCCAGAGAAGCAGCGCCGGTTGCGGCCGGGCCGGGGCGGCGCATGACGGCTCATGGATTCACGAGGCTCATGCGCGACCGGGCCGGGGCGGCCCGAAGAACATAAAAGGCCAGACGGACAAATCCAGACAGGAAAGGCCCGCCGGATTCCGCCGGCGGGCCTTCCGGCCGGTCAGGCCGACTTCTTCGTGTCGTCATCCACCTCGGTGAATTCGGCGTCGACCACATCATCCTTGGCCGCGTCGGCGGCGGCAGCGGCCTCGCCGCCCTCCTGCTGGGCCTTGTACATCGCCTCGCCGAGCTTCATCGAAGCCTGCGCCAGCGTGTTGGTCTTGGCGGTGATCGCCTCGGCGTCATTGCCCTTCAGGGCCTCGCGCAGGTCGGCGATCGCATCCTCGATGGCGCGGCGGTCACCCTCGGCGAGATTGGCGCCATGCTCGGCAACCGACTTCTCCGTCGTGTGGATCAGCGCCTCGCCGTGGTTCTTCGCCTCGACCGCGGCCTTGCGCTCCTTGTCCTCGGCGGCATGCTCCTCGGCATCGCGCACCATCTTCTGGATGTCGGCTTCCGACAGGCCGCCGGACGCCTGGATGCGGATCTGCTGCTCCTTGCCGGTCGCCTTGTCCTTGGCATGGACGTTGACGATGCCGTTGGCATCGATGTCGAAGGTCACCTCAATCTGCGGCATGCCGCGCGGGGCGGGCGGAATGCCCATGAGGTCGAACTGGCCGAGCATCTTGTTGTCGCTCGCCATCTCGCGCTCGCCCTGGAAGACCCGGATCGTCACGGCGTTCTGGTTGTCCTCCGCCGTGGAGAAGACCTGGCTCTTCTTGGTCGGGATCGTGGTGTTGCGGTCGATGATGCGGGTGAACACGCCGCCCAGCGTCTCGATGCCCAGCGACAGCGGCGTGACGTCGAGCAGCAGCACGTCCTTGACATCGCCCTGGAGCACGCCGGCCTGCACCGCCGCGCCGATGGCCACGACCTCGTCCGGGTTGACGCCCTTGTGGGGCTCCTTGCCGAAGAACTGCTTCACTGCGTCCTGGACCTTGGGCATGCGCGTCATGCCGCCAACCAGCACCACCTCGCCGATCTCGCCGGCGGAGATACCGGCATCCTTCAGCGCCTTGCGGCAGGGCTCGATGGTCTTCTGGATCAGGTCGTCCACCAGCGCCTCGAACTTGGCGCGGGTCAGCTTCAGCGTCAGATGCTTCGGACCGGAGGCATCCGCCGTGATGAAGGGCAGGTTGATCTCGGTCTGGGTCGTGGAGGACAGCTCGATCTTCGCCTTCTCGGCGGCTTCCTTGAGCCGTTGCAGGGCGAGCTTGTCGTTGCGCAGGTCGATGCCCTGCTCCTTCTGGAATTCGTCGGCCAGATAGCTGACCAGACGCATGTCGAAGTCCTCGCCGCCGAGGAAGGTGTCGCCATTGGTGGACTTCACCTCGAACACGCCATCGCCGATCTCGAGGATCGACACGTCGAAAGTGCCGCCGCCGAGGTCATAGACCGCGATCATGCCGGTCTTGGCCTTGTCGAGGCCATAGGCCAGCGCCGCCGCGGTCGGCTCGTTGATGATGCGCAGCACTTCAAGGCCGGCGATCTTGCCGGCGTCCTTGGTGGCCTGGCGCTGGGCGTCGTTGAAATAGGCCGGGACGGTGATGACCGCCTGCTCGACCTTCTGGCCGAGATGGGCCTCCGCCGTCTCCTTCATCTTCTGAAGCGTGAAGGCGGAAATCTGCGAGGGCGAGTAGGTCTTGCCGTCCGCCTCCAGCCAGGCATCGCCGTTGGACGCCTTGGTGATCTTGTAGGGGACGAGCTTCTTGTCCTTTTCGACCGTGGGGTCGTCATAGCGGCGGCCGATCAGGCGTTTCACCGCGAAGAAGGTCTTTTCCGGATTGGTGACCGCCTGGCGCTTGGCCGGCTGGCCGACGAGGCGCTCGCCATCATCGGTGAAGGCGACGATGGAGGGCGTGGTGCGCGCGCCTTCCGCATTCTCGATCACTTTCGGTGTGGTGCCTTCCATCACGGCCACGCACGAATTGGTCGTGCCGAGGTCGATGCCGATGACCTTACCCATGATAATCCCTCTCTTTCGCGGCAGGCCAGGCCGGACCCTGACGGCGTCCGGGAAACGCGCCAGCTATGCGCGCCCCATGATCCAGCCCCCATATGGTACAAGCTGCGCCGCAAACCCCATGCGGCTTCATGGCACATATAGGACAGGAGCCATGCCTCGCAAGGCCGTGAACGGCTGGCCGCGGTGTTTCACCGCCGCGATTTCATCGCCGCGCCGGCGTGCGGGCCGGGATATGCACGAAGGCGCGGACCGGTGCGCGGCGCGCCGGCGCGAGGATGCCGCAGACCGCCCGCCCGAGCGGCGTTCCGGCGACGGCAAAAGCAGCGGCGGAGGCGGAGGCGGAGGATGAACGATCCGCCGCGCCTGTTTCCGGACGACCTCCTGCCCGCGGACCCTGTGGAATCCACAGCGGCCGCGCCGGCATGGCCGGCGGGTTTCGTCCATCATCCGGGGCTGCTGGACCGGGCCGCGCAGGAACAGTTGCGGGACGCCATCCGGGAGGTGGTGCGCGCCGCCCCGCTGTTCACGCCGCGCATGCCGAAAACGGGTCAGCCGCTGTCGGTGCGGATGACGAATTGCGGGGCGCTCGGCTGGGTCAGCGACGCGGCCGGCTATCGCTACCAGCGCCACCATCCCGTGACCGGCGCGCCATGGCCGCCGATGCCCGGCATGCTGGCCGCGCTGTGGCGGCGGCTCGCGCCGGATGCGCCGGCGCCGCAGGCGTGCCTGGTGAATTTCTACGGCCCGCAGGCGCGGATGGGCCTGCATCAGGACCGCGACGAACAGACCTTCGCCCCGCCGGTGGTCTCGCTCTCGCTGGGCGACACCTGCCTGTTCCGCATCGGCGGCGCGGCGCGCGGCGGCAGGACCCAGTCCCTGCGCCTCGCCTCCGGCGACGCCGTCGTGCTGGGCGGGCCGGCGCGGCTCGCCTTTCATGGCGTGGACCGGATCTATCCCGACACCTGCGACCTGCTGCCGAACGGCGGCCGAATCAACCTGACCCTGCGGCGGGTGACGCCGCCGGACGGAGCCTAGCGCGGCCCTTCGACCCCCTCGTTGCCAAATCGCCGCGCCCCTGCCTTATTCCGGGCATGGGTCTGGTCTGATATCCCGGACCCATGAGATATATTTTTTCGCGACATATTTTTGCGCGCGCGCCCCGCTTCCGCCTCGTCCTCGCAATCCTTGCGCTGGCGCTGGCCGGCCCGCTGTCGCCGCCCCGGCAGGCCCTTGCCGCCGATCCGGTGTTTCCGCCGGGAGCGCGGCTCGGCCTGGTGCCGCCCAAGGGCATGCAGCCGGCCCAGGCCTTTCAGGGCTTCGGCGACCCGCAGAACAACGCCGGCATCATCCTCAACCTGCTGCCGGCCCGCGCCTATGGCGAGATCGAACAGAGCGTGACTGTGCCCGCCCTGAAGAAGGAAGGCATCGTCCAGCAGAAGCGCGAGGCCATCACCACGCCGTTCGGCCGCGGCTTCCTCATCGTCGCGCGGCAGACCGCGGAGGGCGAGAAGCTGCGCAAATGGCTGCTGGTGGTGAAAGGCGCGCCTGCTAAAGCGACCGACATGAAGGTGGCGGCCGGCAAAGCGGCCGCCGGGGCCAAACCCGCGGAGGCGGACAAGGCCCCGGTCTCGGCGCTCACGGCGACGGCAGAGGAGACCGCCGCGCTGGTCACCGTGCAGATTCCGGAAACGGCGGCGAAGCACTATCCCGACGCCGCGATCCGCGCCGCTCTCGCGACCCTGACGATCCGCGACACCGTGCCGGATGCGGAGCATCTCTCGCTGCTGCCGTTCGAACTCAGGACACTGTCGGACTTCAGGATCGCCGCGGTGATGCCCGGCCGCGCCGTGCTGCTGAGCGATGCCGCGCCGGGCGGCAAGGGCGACGACAGGAGCGAAGCCGGCGCGCCGCCGGACGGCGGCGAGGCGCCTCATCTGGTCATCACCCTCGGCCCCGATGCGCCATCCCAGACCGACGACCGGGACGCCTTCGCGCGGCGTATCTTCGGCGGCGTCGGCAATCTCAAGGAGGTGAAGATCGAGGTGTCGGAGCCGCTGCGGATCGGCGGCGCGTTCGGCCATCAGATCATGGCCGAGGCCAAGGACCAGCGCACCGACAAGCCGCTGCGGGTGGTTCAGTGGCTGCGCTTCGGCGGCGGCACCCATATGCAGATCGTCGGCACCGCCCCGCGCGAGGAATGGACCGAAGCATTGAACCGGTTCCGCGCCGTGCGCGACGGCATCAGCACGCGCTGACACGCCCCCCGGTTACGCAGCCACACCGGCGCCGGCTTTCCCCGCCGCGGCGGGAGGCGATGGGAGGCGGCTCAGTTGCCGCCGGGCGCGACCTTCGGCCCGCCCTTGGAGACGCCGACCATGGCCGGGCGCAGCACCCGCTCGCCGATCCGGTAGCCGGGCTGGACCACCTGGGCGACCATGCCGGACGGCACGCTGGGGTCCGGCAGTTCGAACATCGCCTGATGCAGGTTGGGATCGAACTTCTCGCCCTGCGGGTCGAATTTCTTCACGCCGTTCTTGTCCAGCGCCTTGATGAGTTCGCGCTCGGTCAGTTCCACGCCTTCGATCAGGCTGCGGGTGGGCTCGTCCGCCGCCTCGCGCATCCGCGTATCCGCAAGCTGGAGCGCCCGCGCGAGATTGTCGGCGACGCCGAGCAGTTCGCGGGCGAAGTTGGTGACGCCGTAGGTCCGCGCATCCGCGACCTCGCGCTCGGTGCGCCGGCGCAGGTTCTCCATTTCAGCCAGCGTGCGCAGCAGCCGGTCCTTGAGATCGTTGGATTCCTCGGTCAGCTTCGCGACCAGCTCGGCGATTTGCTCGCGGGTCTGCTCCTGGCCCTCGGCCCCTTCGGAAGTGCCCTGCACTGCGTCCTGCGCGTCCGCGGCCGCGCCGGAACCGGCGGTCGTGTCCGTCATGATGTCTTCCCGTCGTCGAGAGGTGGTCCTGTCCGGCCCCGGATATCAGCGTTGCGCGCCTGAAAATCAAGCGCGGCCCGGACGTTGGCGCGGGCCCGTCACGCCCCCAGCAGCTTGGAGACCACCCGCGCCGTGTAATCCACCATCGGGATGACGCGGGCATAGTTCAGCCGCGTCGGGCCGATCACGCCGATCACGCCGACGATGCGGCCGGCCCCGTCGCGATAGGGCGCGACCACGGTGGAGGAGCCGGACAGCGAGAACAGCTTGTTCTCCGAACCGATGAAGATGCGCGCCCCGTCGGCATCCTCGGCGCGGCCGAGCAGGTCGATCAGCCCCTGCTTGGTATCGAGGTCATCGAACAGCAGCCGCACCCGTTCGAGGTCGGCCAGCGCATGGAGGTCCTCCAGCAGGTTGGCGTGGCCGCGCACGATCAGCTTGCGGTTGTCGCCGTCGCCGCCGGACCAGCTCGCGAGCCCGGCCTCGACGATCCTGCGGGAGAGCTGGTCCAGTTCCGTGCGCGCTTCGGCCAGGGCCTTTTCCAGCTCGATGCGGACTTCGCCGAGGGTGCGCCCGCGCAGGCGCGCGTTGAGAAAGTTGGTCGCCTCGATGAGCGCGGAAGCCGGCAGGCCCACCGGCAGGTCGATGATGCGATTCTCCACCTGCCCGTCATCGGACACCAGCACGACCAGCGCCCGCTCCGGCTCGAGCCGCACGAATTCGATATGCTTGAGCCGCACGTTGATCTTCGCGGTGAGCACGACGCCGGCGGCGCGGGTGAGGCCGGAAAGCATGCCGGTCGCCTCGTTCAGCACGCTCTCCATGGAGCCGCGGCCGGACGCGGCGACCTGGGCCTCCATCTCGCGGCGGTCGTCCTCGCCGAGATCGCCAATCTCCATCAGCGCATCGACGAAGAAGCGCAGGCCGAGCTCCGTGGGCAGCCGGCCGGCGGAGGTATGCGGCGCATAGATCAGCCCGAGCTGTTCGAGATCGGACATCACGTTGCGCACCGAGGCCGGCGACAGCGGCGTCGCGATCAGGCGGGCGATGTTGCGCGAGCCGACCGGTTCGCCGGTGGCGAGGTAATTCTCGACGATCTGGCGGAAAATGTCGCGGGACCGGTCGTTGACCATCGCCAGGCTGATCGCCGCCGATCCGATGGGAATGTCGTGGGACACTCTTGTCTCTCTGCCTTCCGGTGCGGCGCATCCCGTGCGCCCGGTTCCTGCTCCGAATGTGTCGTTCCCCGTCCGCCGGCGCAAGCGGGTCGCCCGTCCTGTCGCCGTCTTGCCACCTGTCTTGCCGCTCTTGCCCCGCCGCGCGCAGGCACCTACAAGCCGCGAACCCGCGCAGACGGGACCACCGAATTCCAGGAGCACACCATGAGACCCAGCGGACGCCAGCCGGACGAATTGCGCGCCGTGTCGCTGGAGCGCAGCGTGGTGAAATATGCCGAGGGCTCCTGCTTCGTGAAATTCGGCGACACCCATGTGCTCGTCACCGCGACGCTGGAGGAGCGGCTGCCGCCGTGGCTCAAGGGCCAGGGCCGCGGCTGGGTGACTGCCGAATACGGCATGCTGCCGCGCGCCACCCATGACCGCACCCGCCGCGAGGCCGCCGCCGGAAAGCAGGGCGGCCGCACGGTCGAGATCCAGCGGCTGATCGGCCGCAGCCTGCGCACGGTGGTCGACCTTCAGGCGCTGGGCGAGCGCCAGATCACGGTGGACTGCGATGTCATCCAGGCCGATGGGGGCACCCGCACCGCCTCCATCACCGGGGCCTGGGTCGCGCTGCACGACTGCTTCTCGTGGATGAAGGCGCGCAACCTGCTGAAAGCCGGCGAGCCGCTGCGCGACCATGTCGCCGCCGTCTCCTGCGGCGTCGCCGGCGGCGTCCCGGTGCTGGACCTCGACTATGCCGAGGATTCGGAGGCCGACACCGACGCCAATTTCGTCATGACCGGGTCCGGCAAGATCATCGAGGTGCAGGCCACCGCCGAGCGTGACCCGTTCTCCGAAGACCAGCTCACCGCGCTGCTCGCACTCGCCCGCAAGGGCACCGAGAAGCTGGTGGCCTTGCAGAAGCTGGCGGTGGCGTGAGCGCGCCGGCCGCCCATCGCCGCCTCGCCGGACGGGTGGTGATCGCCACCCACAATGCCGGCAAGCTCCGCGAGATGCGCGAACTGCTCGCGCCTTACGGCATCGAGGCGGTCTCGGCCGGCGAGCTGAACCTGCCGGAGCCGGAGGAGACCGGCGCGAGCTTTGCCGCCAACGCCCGCATCAAGGCGGAGGCCGCCGCGCAGGCCACCGGCCTGCCCGCCTTCGCGGACGATTCCGGCCTCTGCGTCCATGCCCTGGGCGATTCGCCGGGCATCCATTCGGCGCGCTGGGCAGGTCCCGACAAGGATTTCGACCGCGCCATGGCGGCGATCAACTCCATGCTCACGGACCACGGCGCGACCAGGCCGGCCTTGCGCGGCGCTCATTTCGTCTCGGCGCTCTGCATCGCCTGGCCGGACGGCCATGTCGAGACATTCGAGGGCCGGGTCGACGGGCATCTGGTCTGGCCCCCGCGCGGGCCGGCCGGCTTCGGCTACGACCCGATGTTCCAGCCGGACGGCCATGACCGGACGTTCGGCGAGATGAGCGCGGAAGAAAAGCACGGCCTGCCGCCGCGCGGCCTCGGCCTGTCCCACCGGGCGCGGGCGTTCCTGAAGCTGGCCGACGCCTGCCTCGCGCCGGCTTGAGGCTTCCCATCGTCATGGTTGCCGAAAGATGAATCCCCGCGCGTCGTGACGGCGAGCGGACGATCTGCGATAGCTTGCGCCATGACGACCCGCGAATCACCCTTCGGCGTCTATGTCCACTGGCCGTTCTGCCTGTCGAAGTGCCCGTACTGCGACTTCAACAGCCATGTCCGCCGCGGCGCCATCGACGAGGCGCGCTATGTCGCCGCCTTCGCCGCCGAGATCGCGGCGACGGCAGCGCGCGTGCCCGGCCGCACGGTGTCGTCGGTCTTTTTCGGCGGCGGCACGCCGTCGCTGATGCAGCCATCCACCATCGCCGGCATCCTCGACGCCATCGGCAGGCACTGGACCGTCGCCGGCGATGCCGAGGTGTCGCTGGAGGCCAATCCCACCAGCGTCGAAGCCACGCGCTTCGCCGGCTACCGCGCCGCCGGCGTTAACCGCGTCTCGCTCGGCGTGCAGGCGCTGGTCGACGAACAGCTCAAGCGCCTCGGCCGGCTGCATACGGCGCGGGAAGCGCTCGACGCCGTGGCGATCGCGCGAAAACATTTCGAACGGTATTCGTTCGACCTGATCTATGCCCGGCCCGGCCAGACGCCGGAGGCATGGGAGGCCGAGCTGAAGTGGGCCATCGCGGAAGCGGCCGAGCATCTGTCGCTCTACCAGCTCACCATCGAGGAGGAGACGCCGTTCCACGCGCTCCACGCCGCCGGCAAGCTGGTGATCCCCGACGACGACATGGCCCGCACGCTCTACGACCTCACCCAGGAGGTCTGCGCCGCCCATGGCCTGCCGGCCTATGAGGTGTCGAACCATGCCCGGCCGGGCGCGGAATGCCGCCATAACCTGATCTACTGGCGGCTGCACGACTATGCCGGCATCGGCCCCGGCGCCCATGGCCGCCTCACCATCGACGGCCGCCGCCACGCCACCGCCACCGAGAAGCGGCCCGAGGGCTGGCTGATGCGGGTGGAGACGAACGGGCATGGCGTGGTGTTGGACGAGACCCTGACCCGCGAGGAGACCGGCGACGAATTTCTGCTGATGGGTCTGCGGCTCGCCGAGGGCATCGACCCGGCGCGCTATGAGGCCCTGTCCGGCCGTCCGCTGGATGCCCGCCGCATCGCCATGCTTCAGGAACAGGGCGCGGTGACCGCGACGGCGGACGGCTATCTGCGCGTCACGCCGGAAGGCTTCCCCGTGCTCGACGCCGTGGTAGCCGACCTCGCGGCGTGAACCCCGCGCCGCCGTCTTTCCCGTCCCTGTCTTTCAGCTCCCCGGCGCGAAAGCTTTCGGCGGCTGGCCGATGATCTGGCCGCCGCTCGGCGTGACGCGCATCACCGCGAGGCCGCGCTGGCTGGGGCCCTCTGGGCGGAAGCGGAACAGGCCGTCGATGCCCGTGAAGCCCGACGCACTGGTCAGCGTTTCCGGCGCGAAGCGCTGGGGCCCTTGCGTCTTCGCCAGCGCCGCCACCAGCGCCACCGCGTCATAGGCGAGCGTCGCGGTGCGCACCGGCTCCTGGCCGTATTTGGCGCGATAGCGATTCGCGAAGCTGCGGAAGCCGGCGGGATCGACCGTCGCATACCAGCCGCCCTGGAGCGCCGGATTCGCGAAAACCTGCGAATCGTCCCACGCGCCGGTGCCGAGAAGCTGGGCGCGGCGGGTATCGATGCCGGCGGCGGTGATCATCGGCACGATGGCGCGCAGGCCCTCGACACGGTCCGGAATGAAGATGGCATCCGCTCCGCGCATCCCGGCGGATGCCTGCTGCACCGCCTGCTGCATTCGCCCGGCGTCGCGGGAATAGCGCTGCTGGGCGACGATGCGGCCGTTGCGGCG
>DATMEW010000110.1:0-19666 GCA_035556495.1 Xanthobacteraceae bacterium
CCCCGGCGGTGTTGGCTTTCGTGTCTTGGCTTTCGTGGAAGGAACGGAAAAACAGGCGTGAAAGCGCCGCCAAGAGGATCGGATCGAATGTTGCGTATGCAGGCAGGAGCCCCGGTCGGGTTCCGGTGGGTGGCCTGTGGATTGGCCGCCGCCGTCGTGTTGCTTTCCGCCACCACCGACGCCGATGCGCGCAAGCGCAAACGGTCGTCCAAGCCCCGGCCCGCCGCGGCCGCCACATACAATCCGCCCTATGCCGCGATCGTCGTGGATGCGAATTCCGGGAACGTGATGCATGCGGCCAGCGCCGACGCCAGCCGCTTCCCCGCTTCGCTCACCAAGGTCATGACGCTCTATCTGCTGTTCGAGCAACTGGAAGCCGGCCGCCTGCGCCTCGACAGCCAGATGCCGGTGTCGTCCTTCGCCTCCGCCAAGCCGCCGACCAAGCTGGGCCTCCGGCCGGGCCAGACCCTTGGGGTGGAAGCCGCCATCAAGGCGCTGATCACGCGCTCGGCCAACGACGCCGCGACGGTGATCGCGGAAGCCATCGGCGGGTCGGAAGAGAATTTCGCACGCATGATGACGCGCAAGGCGCGCAGCCTCGGCATGTCCCGCACCACGTACCGCAACGCCTCCGGCCTGCCGGACAGCGATCAGGTGACGACCGCCCGCGACCAGGCCACGCTCGGCCGGGCGATCCAGGAACGCTTTCCGCGCTATTACGCCTATTTCTCCACGGCCAATTTCCGCTACGGCGGCCACAACATCCGCAACCACAATCGCCTGCTGGGCAATGTCGAAGGCGTGGACGGCATCAAGACCGGCTTCACCCGCGCCTCCGGCTTCAATCTTCTGACCTCCATGAAGCGGGGCAACCGCCATGTCGTGGCGGTGGTGCTGGGCGGCCGCAGCGCCGGCGCGCGCGACACGCGCATGCGCGCGCTGATTTCCGAACACATCGTCAATGCCTCGGTGCGCCGCACCGCGCCGATGATCGCGGATGCGTCCGACAAGTCGCCGGCGGCCTCGATCCAGCGGCTGGCTTCCGCCGGCGACGCGCCGATCCGGATCGTTCCCAAGCCCGTTCCGGTGCCGATGCCGGCGCCGTCCGTCCGGGTCGATCCCGCGCCGGTCGCCGCTGTTCCCGCCCTGCGCCCTGCGCCGGGCTCGACGGCGCCGCTCCAGCCCCAGGTGGTGCGCACGGTTTCGGTTCGCGCCGGAACGGTCCGGACCGCCTCGCTCGCCCCCGTCGCCCTGCCGGAACTCGAAGCGGCCACCCCGCCGGCGCCCACCACCGGCCATAACGACCAGTCCTCCGGCCGGCTGCCCCCCCCGCCGCCCGGCGCGCGCCCCGGCGTCCTCGGGGTCCTGCCGGCTTCCGCCATGCGCACGGCCGGCGCAGCGGAGGCGCCTGTGACCGTGGCCACGGTGGCGCGGCCCCAGTCGCGGCCGGCGGCGGCCAATTCCGTGAAGCCCCAGGGCTGGATCATCCAGGTCGGCGCCTATACCGACGAGGGCGAAGCCAAGCAGCGGCTCGCCTCGGTCAAGAGCACCGCGCCGCGTCTGCTGGCTTCGGCCGATCCGTTCACGGAAACCTTCGAGAAGGGCAGCAGGACGTATTATCGCGCCCGCTTCGCCGGCCTCACCAAGACCAGCGCGGAAGCCGCCTGCCGGTATCTCAAGCGGAACGACGTGGCCTGCCTGGCCATCAAGAACTGACGGGAGCCGAACGGCTTCCGTGACGTGTGTGTAACCGATGATGAGTATCAGGAGTTCATCGGCGATGCTTGCGCAACAGAATGTCCTTGGCCTCGTTGACGCGAGCCGCGAGATACGTCGAGCCCCCCTGGTCGGGATGGAGTTTCTTCATGAGGCTCCGGTGCGCGCGCGCGACGGCATCGGCATCGGCGCCCGGCTCCACGCCAAGGATCTGCTGGGCCTCCTCTTCCGTCATTTTTCCGGACGACGCCGCGCGGCCCCGCCCCGGTGCCGCATCACCTTGCGCGTGCTCACGCCAGCCGGCGTCCCGGCGGTCAAGATAAGCCATCAGTAGCGCCCGGCTCTCCTCGTCGAGCCCGACCAGCATCCCGGCGAGATCGGGCACGGCAATGCGATCGAGCGCCGTGCCGCGATAGCGACCGGCCAGGATGGTGCCGCGCATCGCGCCGGTGTCATGATCGAGTTCCATCTCGACGAAGGCGGAACTGACGCGCGAGACCTGGCCCGCGCTCTTGCGGGTGCGGCTGCCGATCCCCGGCATGCCCCAGGGCATCCAGCCGAGCAGGCCCAGCCCCATCATCCCGAGCGGCACCGCCATGTCGATCCGGCCGCGGATGCCGAGCAGCGCCGCCAGCGCCAGCGCGCCGACGCCGCCGGCCCCTTTCAGGAACAGCGACACCTTGCGCGGATCGGCCTTGGAGAACGAGCGCAAGGCCCACAGGCCCAGCAAAAGAACGGCGAACCCGAGCAGCAGCGTCATCGCGATCCCAACTGGGCAAGCAGCAGGGCGGCCCCCGTACCATGACGCGAGGACAGCGCCGCCAATGCCTGCCGTCCCCCCGCCGCATAGGCCGCGACCGCGCGCAGCAGTTCGGCCAGATCGCGGGCCGCGCCGGGCGCGAACCGGCCATAGGCCCCGCCGGAGAGACGGGCGATCTCGCGGAAAGCAGGCTCCGCCACGGGGTCATATCCTTCCTGAAACATGAAGACCGGCACGCCAAGCACGCCGAGTTCGCCGGCAACATGGCACAGATCGTCGATGGATTCTTCCATCGCGTCGCCGACGAAGACCATTCCCTGCACTTTCTGGCGGCGCGTTTCGTCCCGCGCGTGGAGCAGCACCCGGCGAATCTGCGTATGGCCGCCGCGGCAATCGATCCGGCTCATCAGGCCGGCCAGCCGCGTCGGATCCGAGACCCATTTCGACGCGCGGCACTCCGTCAGCGCACGATAGTAAAGGAGTTGGAGATCGAGCCCGCCGAGGCGCGCCGCCTCCGCGAACATCTCCGCCTGGATGCGGCAGGCCGCATCCCATGTCGGCTGGCGGCTCATGGTGGCGTCGAGGGCGAAGATCAGCCGTCCGCGCATGCCTGTGCCGGCCTGCGGCGGCATCGCGCGCACCTGTTCGAGAAAGGCGTCGATCGCGGCGCGTGGCGAGGGTGCCGCCGGCGTCTCAGTGGAGGGCCGGAGCGGCGGCGGCGCGACGGGGCGCTCACGGGTCACGGCGGCTCTCCTGCTGTCCTGCCGGGAGTGAATCTGTCGCTGCTAAAGTGGCGGCGGGTGTGGCCGCGCGCAACCGGCGCTTTGCCGCCCCGCCCAACACCATGGCTCCCGCGCAGCCGGTCTGCTACATCGGCGCACCGCAGGATCGCTCCCGGGTCTGATCCAGCTTCGTTGAAGCAGACCTGTCGGTTATCTTTTGTTTGAGCGTGATCTTATCCGAAAACCGGTTCCCACTTTTCGGGATCATGCTCCAGACGTCCGGAAAATCACCATGCCGTCCTCCTCCACCGCAAACGCGCCGCCCGCGATCTCCGATATCGACGCCCTGCGCGCTCAGGTGGCGGACTTCCGCGACAGAGGTGAAACCGTGGCGCTGGTGCCGACCATGGGAGCCTTGCACGAAGGCCATCTCACGCTCGTGAAAGCCGCGAAGGCGGCGGCAGACCGGGTCGCAGTGTCGATCTTCGTCAATCCGGCCCAGTTCGCGCCGCATGAGGATTTCGACGCCTATCCGCGCACCCTTGATGCCGACCTCGCAGCGCTCGCGCCATTGGATATCGATCTCGTCTGGTGCCCCACGGCGGCGACGATGTATCCGCCCGGCTTCGCGCTGCGGATCGAGCCGGAAGGCGCCGCGAAGGCGGGGCTGGAGGACCGTTTCCGGCCGCATTTCTTCGGCGGGGTCGCCACCGTGGTGGCGAAGCTGCTCACCCAGGTGCAGCCGGACGTCGCCATGTTCGGTGAAAAGGACTATCAGCAGCTTCAGGTGGTGAAGCGGCTTGCCCGCGACCTCGACCTGCCAGTGCGGATCGAGGGCGTCGCGACCATTCGCGACGCGGACGGGCTCGCCCTGTCCTCCCGCAACGCCTATCTCTCACCGGCCGAACGGGCCGCCGCGCCGCTCCTGCACCGGACGCTGAACGAGGCCGCCGAGACGATCCGCGCCGGTCGGCCTGTCGCGGACGCGCTGGCGCAGGGCCGTGGAGCTATCGACGCGGCCGGCTTCTCGCTCGATTACCTCGAGGCGCGCCACGCCGAGACCCTCGCGCCGGTCGCCGCGACGGCGGACGGGCCGATCCGCCTGCTGGTGGCGGCAAAGATCGGCTCGACCCGGCTGATCGACAATATCGGCGTCTAGCCGGCCACGCGCCTGCTCAGAGCAGGCCGAGATCGCGCAATTCGCGGCGCATGTCCTCCGGCATCGCATGGGCGCCGGGAGCGACCTTGTCGAGGTCGCGCGGAGCGTCCTTGCCAACAAGATAGCGCCAGCCCTGAAAGGCGCGGAACGGCCGCGGCTCCACCAGCACTGGCTTGCCGTCCAGCACGAGCTGGCAGCGGCCGACGCCTTCGCTGTCGACAAACGGCCGGATGGCCGTCAGCCGTTCGCGGCAGAGGATCTGGCCCCGGATGACCCAAAAGAGCGAGCCGCCGGCCAGCAGTTCGTCCGCGCGCTTGGGGACCATGCGTGTGATGTGGATGTGCTCGGGCTTCTGCCCCCGCTTCTTCGCCAGCGCCGCGCGCTGCGCGATCCAGCTCGCAAGATCCTCGACGGAATCGCAGCCGACGCAGAGCTTGATGAGATGGAGCAGCGCGGAGGATGGCTTTGCGGCTGGCATGACGGACCGGAGATATGCCGCTTCAGCGGCGATTGGGTTCAAGGGGGCGATGGCTGCGACGCCCGCCGGAAATTCATCTCCCGGGCGGGACCAGCGGCAGCGGCTTTGCGCCGTTGCCGTCCCCCGGAGGTTCCGCCCGGCGCGGCGGCGGCGCGGGGCGGCGCACCGGCGGCGTGGGCGGCGCGGCTACTGGTCCGCCCGCCTGACCGGCGGAGCCGGGCTGGCCCGCCGGATTATTGGGCGAGTTTTTGGGCTGACCTTTCGGCTCGCTCCGGGAAACCGGCGGTTCAGCGTCCATGATACTCACCGGCGGGATGGAATCAGCCGAGGGAAAATCCACATCCGGCACGGCCGAAGTCGCGGCCGGCTCCATTTCAGGCTGGGCGGGCGCGGCAGCCTGATTTTCAGGCGGCTGCGGCCGCGCGGGAATGCCGAAGGAGGACAGGTCCGGGACGGTCGGGTTCGCCACGCCGGGCGGCTGAACCAGCCCGGCCGCCCATGCCGAGGAATGGCGTCCCACGAGCGCAGAGAAGCGATTTGAGGCCATGTTCGCGCGAATGGCCCCGGTGTCGTCAAACAGTGCGAAAGCCGCGCAGACGGCCTCCTGGCAGCCATAGCGGGCCACCAGAACGTGAGCCGCCAGCCCGTATCGGTCGGCCGCCAGTTGCCGCCGCAGCGCGGCCACCAGCGGCGCGTCGCCCCCCACGCCCGCGCGGCCGGCGACGGAATAGCCTCCGGCCGGTGCCCCGGGCCCTGCGGCGTCGCCCCCCACGCCCGCGCGGCCGGCGACAGTCAGCACGGCGAGCTGGGATTCCACATAGGCGACGGCCTGCGCGACCGTCTCGGGCGCGGCAAACAGGCGCTTCTCGCAGGCATTGGCGATGGCCTCGCCGGACTCCCCAAGCAGGCAAGGCAGCACCGAGCCCGGCGCCAGCGCATGGGCGGCAAGCGCCGCCGCCCGCGCCTCGGCGGATTCACCCGCGCGCCGGTCGGTCCCGCCGGACGAGAGACCCAGACCGAACAGGACTGCGGTGGCGGCAAAAGCAGCGGCGACGGGAACCGCCAGCGCGCTCCATCGCGTACTGCCCCGCACGACCATCGAACCGCCGAGAACACACAGCGCAACCAGAGCCGCACCGGCGATGGCGAGAACGACAAGGGACAATTCCGCACCGCCAGCCATCACGGCTTTCCGCTCATGTCACGCAGCCCCGCATCACGCGGTATCATGTCACGCAGAATCATGCCGCGCAGACCGGGTGATCGAGGTGATGTGATCCGGATCGCCTCGCGCCGGCAACCCCGCGCCGATCCCATGCAAATCGCATACGGCCACCGCTTCCCCGAACGGCGGAACCGCTACCTCGCGCGCGGAGATACGGATGCGCCGGATCGTGGCGCTAGAGCAGCGCGAGCTGGCTCTCTCTTGCCACCCGCTCGAACGGTTCCCCGGTGGCCTTGATGCGATACTGGCGGTCGCTTCCGTCGAACGGAAGCTGGCGGACGACCTCATAGGTGCGGTCCACCGCCATCTGCCCGACCGGGCGGGCAGTGAAGATGACATTCTGGCCAATGGCGAATTTGTGCCCTGAATTCACTCCGCACTCCTCACATAATTGGCACGCGCGCCAGTATGAACCGGCTTTCATCTTTCTTAATAGCAGCAAACGGCCGCTGGAGACCACAGTAAAATCCACCCCACTGCTGCGGATTTGCTGATGGGCCGAATTATAATCTATTTAAATCAATAACTTGCGAGATCATCCATCATGCTCCGCTTTCACTGCATGGCAGAGTCGCGAAGGCCCCGGCACAGCGCCGCACTTTCGCCCCTCACATTTTACCACCAGTCATGTGTGGAACGGATGTCCTGACACCCGGTTGTCGAGGCATTGCCGCGGACGCGGCGTGAATCCGAGGAGCAACGCATGAAAACCATGACCACTCTCGCGACCGCCGCCGCCCTGCTTGCCGGCGTCACGATCGCTTCGGCGCAGGCGACCAAACCCTCCGAGCGTGGCCCCGGCGCGGACAGCACGCAGCAGACCCAGGGTGCGCCGCAGCCCGGCATGGCCCCGGCCCAGCCCCGCTCCGGCATGGACAACGCCACCCGCCCGTCTGACCGCTCACCGGTCGGCGCGGACAGCACTCAGCAGACCCAGGGCGCGCCGCAGCCGGGTGCCGGCACCGTGGGCGCCGGCGGCCCGAAGGCCGCGACGCCGTCCCGCCCCTCCGAGCGCAGCCCGGCCGGCGCCGACTCCACGACACGCACCCAGGGCGCGCCGCAGCCGACGCCGATGAATCCCGGCACGACGCGCTAGCTCCAACACAACACGCGAAGGGTTTCCCCTTCAACGCAAGAGCGGCCCTCGGGCCGCTCCTTTTGTTTCGCCAACCGTGCGTGAACGCCGGCGCGTCAGGCGCGCACTTCCTGCCGCTGGAACACGACATAGCCGATCACGAACAGCACGATGGCGCCCGCCACGAGACCGACGATCTGCGGCCAGGCGATCATCAGGCTTTCGACCACTGGCAACGGCGAGCCGGGAATCGCGCCCTGCATCTGGCTCAGGAAGATCGGCCCCAGCGACCGGGTCGCGGGATTGAGCACTGCGGCGATCACTTCGCCATACAGCGTGCCGGGCGACAGCCGCGCCAGCGCCTGCGCCACCGTGATCTGGGTCGCCTGATCCGCCCCTGCCGTGACTGCGCCGGCGATGAAGGTCGCCAGCGCCGGCCAGATCGCCGTCAGGAACAGCCACAGGCCGAGCGAGAACAGCGCCGCCGTGGCGGCCGACTTGAAGACGATCGAGAACAGCATCGCCAGCGCCAGCCAGACGCCGACATAAGCGATGGTGACGAGCAGGAAGATGAAGGCCCGCAGCATCTCCTCCGCATTGGGCGGAATGCCGAGCAGCAGGAGGCCGAGGCCGATCACCAGCAGCCACATGGCGAGGAGGCTGATCGACAGCGTCACCACCCCGGCGATGAACTTGCCGAACAGCAGCGCGTCCCGATAGATCGGCTGCGACAGGATGCGCGACATGGTGCGGCGGTTATATTCGCCGTTGACCGCATCGAAGCCGAGGCCGATGGCCATCAGCGGCACCAGGAAGGCGAGGAACGAGACGAAGGACGGCAGCGGCTCCCGCGCCGTGGTGAACAGCCGCAGATAAAGGAACAGATCCTCCGCCGTGGTGTCGCGCACCTGCTGGATCGCGCCATAGAGCGCCGCGATGGCGGTGAGCACGACCAGCCATTCCAGCACGCGCATGCGCGCGCTGGTCAGGTGGTCCGACAGTTCCTTGAGGACGACGACGCCGAGCCCCTGGAGGGCCGAACCTTCACGCCGCATTGCGCTCTCCCCCGCCGCCGGCGGTCTCGAAATATCTGGTGTAGATCGCTTCGAGGCTCGGCGCCTCGACCGACAGCGTATAGAGCTTTGCGCCCGCATGGACGACGGCCGCAGCCGCTTCTGGCCGCACGTCCCGGTCCGCCCGCAGCCGGAACCGGCCGGGGCCGGTCTGCTCGATGCCGCTGACGCCGGGGATCAGCGCCAGCCGCTCCTGCAACTGGCCGCCCTCCGCCTCGATATCGACGTTGAAACCGCCGCCGAGAATCTGCCGGCCGAGCTCGGGCACCGTGCCCATCAGCGCGATATTGCCGGAGTGGAACAGCGCCACCCGGTCGCAGATGACCTGCACCCGGTCCAGCAGATGGGACGACAGCATGACGGCGACGCCCTCCCGCTTCAGCGTCTTGATCATCTCAAGCAGCTCCACGGTCGCCTGCGGATCGAGGCCGGAAGTCGGCTCGTCGAGAATGGCGAGGCGGACCTTCTTCATCAGGATTTCCGCAAGACCGAGCCGCTGGCGCATGCCGCGCGAGAAGGCGGACACGCGCTTGGTGCCGACCTCGCCCAGCCCGACACGCTCCAGCGCGGCGGCGATGCGCGCCTCACGCTCCGCCGGCGGCAGGCCGATCAGCCGCGCGGTGTAGCGCAGGTTCTCTGCCGCGCTGAGGTGGTCGTAGAAACCCACCGTGTCCGGCAGATAACCGACGAGGCGCTTGACGGAGAGCGGCTCGCGCACGGGATCGAAACCGACCACGCGCGCCTCGCCGTCCGAAATGTCGGTCAGGCCGAGGAGCATCAGGATCGTCGTGGTCTTGCCGGCCCCGTTGGGGCCGAGCAGGCCGAAGATCTCGCCCGGCTGCACCGAGAAGGTGATGCCCTTGACGACCGTGACTCCGCCATAGCGTTTCGTCAGGTCGTGGACATCGATGACCGGGGATGCCGCCGTCATCGGCGGCCGAACCGGGCAACGGCGCCAAGCATCACCAGCAGCGCGATTCCGATGATGGCCGCGCCGACGATGCCCCACATCGTGGAGGTGGTCACGGTGATGCGGAAATTGGCCGAGGCATTCTCGCCGCGGGAGGCGGCGCGAAGCGACGTGACATAGTCTCCCGCGATGGCCTTGCTGGTCGGCGTGACGAGCGCCTGCACCTCGCGGGACTCGCCCGGCGCGATGGCGTCGATGGTCTTGGGCTCGAAGGTCACGGTCCAGCCGCCGGGGCCGGAGCCGGTCAGCTCGATCTGCTCGGCCGGCGCTGTGCCGGTGTTCAGCACGACGACCGGAATGGAGGTCTGCTCGCCGGCGGTGGCCCGCGCGCTGACGAGGCCCTCGCGGCCCGACACGGTCAGGCTCGGCTGGCCGGTGATGTCGAGGCCCAGCTTGGTCTCGGCTTTGGCATCCTCGGCCGACACCCGCGCGACGATCTCATACTTGCCGGCGCTGACGCTGTTCGGCGGCCGGATCTTGAGCTTCACATCCTTGGACTGGCCGGGGTCGAGCGGCAGGGCGTTCAGTTCCTGCGTGCCGTACATCTCCGTGAAGCTGGCGTCGAAATTCTGCGGCGCCTGCGCGGCGAGGCCGACCAGCACCTTGCGGCCGCTGTCGTTCTTGACGGCAAGCTGATACTCGAAGGTCGCGCGGGAATTGCCGCGCAGCTCCGGCAACGTCGGCTGCACCGTGAGCTTGGCCGGCAGTTCCTTGGCCAGCGACACCGCCAGCGGCAGCGTCGCGGTGGTGGTGTCGCCCTTGGCGGTAACGGTCAGGTTGCTGGTCGCGATTGCCGCATCCTTCGGCACGTCGATGCGCAGGTCGAGCGACACGCTGGCGTTGGCGGCCGGCAGCGCCGCGGCCACCGGCTGGCCGTTGCCCAGCAATGTCGCGGTCCAGCCCTGCGGCAGCCCCTGAATCGTCAGCGCGAGGCGCTCCGGCGGCAGGCCGTAATTCTGGATGCGCAGCGGAACGGTGGCCGTGGTGCCCGGCTGCACGGTGACAGCGGGATAGTCGGTCAGCAGGTAGAGCCCTTTCACGCCGCTGGTGGCGCTGCCGTTAGCCGCGCTGCCGTTAGCCGCGTCCTGCGCGACGGCAGGTGGCGCGATCCCAGGTGCTGCGAAAGCGAGTGCGGCCGCCATGGCCAAAAACCTGAAGCGCATAGTTACTCCCGTCCAGAACGTGATTCGTTGTTTTGATCCCGAGACGCCGCTATCCGGCGGCAGAACCCGTCAGCCGCCGCGAAGCGGAGCAAAATCGGTGTCGAAATATGGCGTTTTTGTGCCGGAGGATGCGGCACACATTCGCATCGGCGCGCCGGTCCCGATCCCCCTCATGTTTTCCCCAAGGAACTTCCGCCGTCATCGCGACGTTGACGATTCACCAGAACGGAGAACCATATAATGGATAAGGACCGTATCAAAGGCTCGTTGGAACAGGCCAAGGGCAAGGTCAAGGAAGTCGCGGGCAAGGCGACCGGCGATTCCAAGCTCGAAGCCGAAGGCAAGGCCGATCAGGTGGCGGGCAAGGTGCAGAACGCCGTGGGCGGTATCAAGGACTCCCTGCGCGGCGACTGATAGTCGCATGGCGACCTGGTCTGGCCTGAACCTCCAGACGAGACGCCCGGCGGAAACGCCGGGTGTTTTCGTTCGAGGGCTTGCTCCGGTTTGAAGAACTGCGCGCGCCCTTCCCGTCAGGACGGTAGCCGCGGCACCTGCGGCCAGTCCGGCTCGTTGTTCGGCATCACCCAGCTTTCCGTCAGCGCGGCTGCGCGCCAGCGCCGCCACGCCACGGTGGCGCGGATGGCGTCCATATAGGCGCGCGCGTCCGGGCTCACGGCGACGCCATAGGTCTCGAACCGCGAAACGATGGGTGCGAACATCGCATCCGCATTGGTGAAGGCCCCGAACAGGAACGGCCCGCCTTCACCGAAACGGCGGCGGCAATCGGACCATATCTCCTGAATGCGGCTCGCATTGGCCTGCGCTTCGGCCGACAGAGCCGCCGCATACGGCGGATGCCACATATTCATCGGGCATTCCCGGCGAAGCGGTAGAAAGCCCGCGTGCATCTCGTTGGCCACGACGCGCGCCACGGCCCGGACGGCGGGATCGCGCGGCCATAACCCGGCTTCGGGATGGCGCTCGGCCAGATATTCCAGGATGGCCAGAGACTCCCACACAGACACCGGACCGTCGATCAGGATCGGCACTTTTCCCGCCGGCGAATGCGCCCGGATGCGCTCGGCGCTGCCGGGCTCATAGAGCGGGATCACGATGTCCTCGAACGGAATGCCCGCCATGGTCAGCGCGAACCACGGCCGCATCGACCAGGACGAATAGTTCTTGTTTCCGATTACAAGGATCAAGGGGTGGGTCAAAGTCATCGCATTCCGCTCCGCGCCGACAATGTCATTCCACAGCGCAGCGTCAAGCCGATTGCGTTGCCGGGACAAGCGGTGGCAGCTTGCAGGCCTTGGGAGAGTCGACGATGTTTTTCCTGTCCTCGCTGGACCTGCTGGCGCTGCTGGTTTTCATCACGGCCTGGTGCGCCTATGCCGCCGCGCTGGAGCTGTCCGGGGCCGGCCGGCAGAGCCTGAATGCGCGCATGGATCGATATCGCGGCGTCTGGATGGAGCGCATGCTCGCGCGCGACATGCGGATGACCGACATGCAGATCATGACGTCGCTTCAGAACGGCACGGCATTCTTCGCCTCCACCTCGCTGATCGCCATCGGCGGCGCGATCAGCATGATCCGCGCCACGGACGAGGTGGTTTCGCTGTTGTCCTCCCTGCCCTTTGTCGCACCGGCATCCCGTATCGTGTGGGAGATCAAGGTGATCGGGCTGGTCGTGATCTTCGTCTATGCTTTCTTCAAATTCGCCTGGGCCTACCGGCTTTATAACTATGTCGCCATCATGCTGGGCGCGACGCCTTTCGCGTCCGAGAAAGACGGCGAAGAGGCCCAGGCCCATATCCGCCGCACCACCGGGCTGTTCGCGAGCGCGGGCCGGCACTTCAACCGGGGCCAGCGCGCCTTTTTCTTCGCGCTCGGCTATCTCGGCTGGTTCATCGGGCCGGTCGTCCTGATCATTTCCACGATCGCGGTACTTATCGTGATGTGGCGGCGACAGTTCGTCTCCGATTCCCTGCGTGCGGTCGCCGATCATGAGCCGCCCTCGCCTCCCCGGGCCGGAGGCGCGCCATGACCGCCGACCCCGCCGCCATCGAGGAAGCGCTCCTGCGCCTCGTCCGGGCGCGCGGCACGGACAAGACCATCTCTCCATCCGATGTGGCGCGGGACCTCGGCGGCCCGCATCCCGACGGCTGGGGACCGCTGATGCAGCCGATCCGGCGCGTCGCCATCGCCCTGGCGATGGACGGGCGCATCGTCATCCTGCGCAAAGGCAAGCCGGCCGCCCCCCGGGATTTCAAGGGCATCTACCGGATCGGCCTGCCCGGCCAGGACTGAACAGCGGGGCCGGCCCCGCAGGCGGCGCGTCTCATTCCGGCGCGGGGAACAGAGCGCCAGTGCGCCCGGAAAGCCGATACGCGATAAGGCCGCGCCATTCGTGAGATGCGAGATCGACCCGCGTGAGACCGCCTGCCACCGACCATGACGGTTCGTAGTTCATGCGGCCGCCGTCCGTGCGCCAGTCCACCGGACACGGCAGCACCGCAAAGCCGGCCTGACGGAAAGCGCCGACCGCGCGCGGCATATGTGCCGCGGAGGTGACCAGCAGCCAGGTCTCGTCCGGTGTCTCGTCGGCTTTCGGTTCGACAAGACGCCGGGTGAAAACCGCATTCTCCGCCGTCGTCCGGGAGGCGCTTTCCAGTACGATCCGCTCGCGGGGAATGCCGAAGCTGAGCAGCACCGGTAGCGCCGCCTCGGCCTCGGGCAAGCCTCCCGCCAACCCGCCGCTCCCGCCCGTGAAAACGATGGCGGCATCGGGATAGCGCCGATGCAGGGCCGCGAGATAGGTCAGCCGCTCGGCCGCATCGTTCAGGATCGGCTGACCGCGCCGGAGGCTTCGCTCGGGGTCGATCATGCCGCCCAGCACAACCACGCCGGTGACGCGCTCCGGCAACTCACAGGCCGGAAACCGGCTCTCCAGATGGCCGAGAAGCAACGTGCCCAGCGGCGAAAATCCGCAGACGGCCAGCAGCACGAGACTACCTGCCATCAGGCCCCGTCCGAGGCGCGCATGGCGCGTCACGGCCAGCACCGCGCCCGCAAGCCCCACCAGCAGGAGGAAATTCGAGGGGACCGTGAGGATGCCCAGAATCTTGGACGCGTAGAAGAACATCGCAGGTCCGCCAGGCGGCTGTCACGCTCCGCGAAAGTCCGGCGCAGCCAGCCGCCGCCGCGTCATTTCCCGCCGCCCGCCGCTCCCTGCTTCGCGCCAAGAATGGAGAAAGCGATATCCGGGGCGGTCTCGATCAGCTTGAGCAGCGCCCGCGCCGGCCCGCGCGGGGCCCGCTTGCCCTGCTCCCAATTCCGCACGGTTTCCAGCGGCACGCCGATACTGTCCGCGAATTCGGACTGGGTCAGCCGCGCGGCGGCGCGGATGCGTTTGGCATAGGCCGCGTCGCCCTGTGTGTCGCGCCCCGGCCGCGCGGGAAGGCGCGCTGCGGCGGTGATGTCGCGCTCGCGCCCGTCGGCCGTCAGTTCCACGACCCGCCCATCGGCCTTCAGGCGCACGCGCATCAACGGCCGGTCAGCCTTCACGGATGCTGTTGTCATTCATCTTTCTCCTGAACGAATCCGCGCAGCCGGCACGGGACGAGCCGCAAGATCCAGCATGGCGTCGATGGCGGCGGCCGGCGCCGGCCGCGCAAACAGAAAGCCCTGCATTTCGTCGCAGCCGGCGAGGCGCAGCAGGACGCGCTGCTGCTCCGTCTCCACGCCCTCCACCAGAACGGTCATGTTGAGAGCGTGACCCAGGGCGACGATGGCCTGAATGATGACGCCCGCGCTGGACGCGCCGAAGGATGGGACGAAGCTGCGGTCGATCTTCAGCTTGTCGATCGGCAGGCTGCGCAGATAGCTGAGATTGGAATAGCCCGAGCCGAAATCGTCCAGCGCCAGCCGCACGCCCAGCGCGCGCAGCGCATCGAGACGCTCGCGGGTCTGTTCCGGCTCGTCGATCAGCACCCCTTCCGTGATTTCCAGCACCAAACGGGAGGCATCGAAATCCATGTCCTCCAGCAGCTTTGCGACATAGTCGACAAAGCCTTCGTCCCGCACCTGGAGGGGCGAGAGATTGACCGCAATGAACACGCCCGGCCAGCGCGCGGCGTCCGCCAGCGCCCGGCGCAGAACGAACTGTCCAAGCTGCGTCATCAGCCCGGCCTGCTCGGCGATGCGCACGAAATCCGACGGCTGGATGTCTCCCCGTTCCGGATGCCGCCAGCGCAATAGCGCCTCAACACCGACGACTTCGCGATCGCTGGCGGATACGATCGGCTGATAGTGGAGGTCGAGAAGATTATCGGCGAGGGCCGTGACCAGTTCACGCCGGATGAAGCGCCTCTCCGCAAGCTCCCGAGCCATTTCATTCGAGAAGGATGCAATGGCGCCGCCCCGCCGGTCCCGCGCGGATTGCAGGGCCAGCCCCGCGCATTGCGCCAGTTCTTCCCGATTTTTGCCATGGTCGGGAACCGACGCAAACCCGGTCGAGACCGTCAGGTTGGCCACCGGCGCGATCCGGTATGGTCGCGAGACCTCACGAACGGCCGCAGCGATCATGGCGGCGGCGGTGTCGCGGGAGTTCGTAGTGAGCACAAAGCCGAAGCAGTCTCCCCCCACCCTGCCGATGGCGCTTCCGGGCGGGAGCATCTTGATTAGCCGTTCGGCCACGATACCCAGCAGACGGTCGGCGGCACGGGTGCCGATGACCTGATTGACCTCTCCGAACCTGTCGATGTCGATATAACCGAGCGTCACCACCTCATCGTCGCGCCGCCGCGCAATGGTGTCATTGACCAGTTGCCGGAAACCGGTCTGGTTCGGCGCGCCGGTGATGATGTCGAAACCGACGGCGTCCCTCGCCGAACGCACCGCCGCCTCCTTCTCTTGCAGGCGGCAATGCATGCGCCTGAGCGCCCGCAGGCAGATCATGCACAGTCCGAGCACCCCGATCACGGCCAGCGCCAGCGGCGGCCAGAGATGCCAGACCATGTCGTGCGCCGGGCGCTCCACGTCCCAGCTCAGCCAGCCCGCAATGCGCCCCAGGCGATCATGCGCAGGCATCTCCTGCCGCAGGTCGCGATCCGCCGAGCTGCTTTCCTGCATGGAGAGGCGCAACCCTTTCAGGTTGGCGCTTTCCGCGATCAGCGCCATCTGCTCCTGCGTCAGCAGCGGAGCGTCCGGATTCTGGCGCTGGACCTCAGCCACCGCATTGCGCAGGGACTGGCGCTGCTGGGCGGCGAGATTCTCGTCGGACTGCCAGGCGAGAAGAAAGCCCAGCGCCCCGCAAATGGCGGCAAGCGCCACGACGATGACCGTCAGCCGCGCGACGCTGCGCAGCACCGCGGCATCGTCCGCCGCAAGCACCGACATCTCGTCGGCCACGGCACCATCATAGGTGTCGGGGGGCAGGTTCCGCATTCGGCGACGAAACATGAGCCGCTCCACGTTGCTCATGCAACTCGGCAGAAGCCTAGAGCGGGACCGTTAAACGGCTCTGATCAAAGATGGTGAACAGCTCTTAAGCAGTGCGGCGGAAGCAGCGCGGCAGACCGCTATCGCAGGCCGAACCAGAGCGTCGCGATGCCGAGAAACAGGAAAAACCCGATGACGTCGGTCGTCGTCGTCACAAAGGGGCCGGACGACACCGCCGGATCGACGCCGAGGCGGCTCAGAAGAAGGGGGATGCCAAGGCCGCCAAGGGCGGCGATCGCGAATACGGTTACCAGCGCCATCGCGATCACGACGCCGAGGTCGACGATGTTGAACCAGGTCGCCGCGATGATGCCGAGAATGGTCGCCAGGGCGCAACCGTTCAACAGCCCGACCATCAGTTCGCGGCGGGCGACGCGCCAGGCATTGGCGCGGCCGAGATCGCGCGTGGCGATCGCCCGGACGGTGACGGTCATGGTCTGGGTTCCGGCGTTGCCTCCCATGCTGGCGACAATCGGCATCAGCACCGCGAGGGCCACCATCTTTTCCAGCGAGTCGGAGAACCGGCTGATGACATAGCCCGACATCAGCGCCGCCAGCAGGTTGATGAACAACCAGGGAAACCGGCTCCGCACCGTATACAGAACAGTGTCCGACAGCTCCTCCTCGCCTCGGATACCGCCCAGCGCCTTCATATCCTCGTCCGCCTCGGCCTCGATGATGTCCACCACGTCGTCGAAAGTGATGATGCCGACCAGCCGGTCATCCTCGGTCACGACCGGCGCGGAGGCGAGATTGTAGCGTTCGAACAGGCGCGCGACCTCCTCCTGATCGTCATTGCCATGGACCCGGTAAATCTCGTCATGCACCAGGTCCGCGATGCCGACGGGACGCTTGGAGCGCAGCAACTGATCCAGCGGCACGCTGCCCCGCAGCCGGTCGTCGTGGTCCACCACATAGAGATCGTAGAACCGTTCCGGCAGCTCGGCATTCTCGCGCAGATAGTCGATGGTCTGGCCGACATTCCATGTCGGCGGCACCGCGACGAAGTCCATCTGCATACGCCGGCCGGCGGAATTCTCCGGAAACAGCAGGCTGCGGGCGAGCTTGACGCGCTCCTGCAACGGCAGCGCCTGAAGGATCTCGTCCTGATCCTCCTTCGGCATATCCTCCAGAATGTAGACCGCATCGTCGGATTCGAGGTTCCGCATGCCCTCGGCGACTGCCTCGTTCGGCAGTTCTTCGAGGATTTCCTCACGGATGGTGTCGTCCACCTCCGTCAGGGCGGAGAAGTCGAAATCCCGGCCCAGTTGCTGAACCAGCGGGGCCCGGCTCTCCGGCGACAGGGCCTCGATCAGATCGCCGAGGTCGGATTCGTGGAGGTCGCCGACGAGGGCGCGCAGATCGTCCGCCTGGCCCGCAGCAACGGCCTGTCCGACCCGTTCCACAAATTCCGCGCGCACCGTACCGTCCTCGTCGCGGAACGGCGGCGTTTCGACAACGGATTCGTCGGTCATGTCTTTGTCTTCGAGCATGCCGGCCTGCGGGATTGGGAGGGGGGACAACTCCGGCTTGTACGCCGGGCCTCTGGCGTTTGGCAATTCCTGAACGGCAAAGCAGGAGCCGGCCGATATCGCGTGAGGCGCGACCGCTTACCGCCGATTTATGACACAATGATGCTGCGCCGCCTGGGCCGGCTTTTTCCGGGAAATCTCCCCCTCTTCCCGCCCCGGCATTTTCCCGTCCGGCGCGCCTCGTGGCCCTTGTGGGGCGGATTCCGATTTGTTACACCCTGCCCGCCAGCGCCGGGGGTCTTCTCCTCCCGGCGCTCGTTCTGCGGCCATGGCGGAACTGGTAGACGCGCTAGCTTGAGGTGCTAGTCCTGCAAGGGGTGGAGGTTCGAGTCCTCTTGGCCGCACCATCTAATTTTTAAGCATTTGAAATCACAGTCATTTTTGAGCTTCGTCCCGCACCTTTCGACAAGGTGCGGGAATAGATGTTCGCGATCTGGCCTCCGCGCCGGCTATTGGCGCATGGCGAAGTCCATCCGTTCTCGCAAACTCATACCGCCACGCGGCAAGGTTTAAGTCATGCCGTCCGCACGCAGATCCTCTTGCCTCTCCCGGGGACGATGAAGCGTGGTGGTCCTCCCTGGGCTGCGCAACGAAGGCGGCATCTAAGGCGATGAAGACAGAACTCGCGCGGGCTTTGGTGGCCCTCTGCGCCCTATTTCGGCCGTTCAAAACTCATTGGCGATTGCCGACCACCGGACGCTGCTTGAACCTCACGCCCTGACCATAGCCTTAGCGATCTCCCCCACAGGAACAGGGGACAATTTGTCGTCCGACTTCGCATGAGACCAGCGGTGACAGGTCGGGCAAAGCACGGCGAGATCATCGACTCGGCTCTCCCGATTTCCCGCGGCTAACGGTTGAAGATGGTGAGCGTCGAACATCGAGTCTAACAGGTCCGCAAAGCCGCAGGCCTCGCACACGATCACGCCGCCGTTCTTCGCCCGGTTCAATGCCTTGACTTGGCGCTTCAACCTCGGATCGCGCTCAATCTCCTGCTGCAGCTTCCATAGGCGCTTGCCCTCAGAAGACGTGCTGTCAAGCTTGGGGTACATTGACCCGTACATCTGGACCTTGCCGGAATCGCGGAAGCCGGGAGGTGGCAGCACGTCCCAGCGACGCTCGACGTTCCAATCCTTTAAGGCGTCCCACAGTCGCTCGACTTGGTCCTGATCCCGGATCACGGAGTCGTAGGCGTTCACCAGAATGCGCCGATCTGGGAACCCAAGGTCCTCGACTAGGCGCGGCTGGCCGCTGACCGTGTACACCTCCGACATGATGATCGCCACAGGCCACTGCGCTAGCCGCACCCGCAGATCCTCGTCTCGAACGAAGGCGGTCGTCTCGCCGTAGACGCCGGTCGATCGCACGAGCTCTAACACGCGCCCGCGCAATTTATCGGGCACCTGTTCGCCGCCACCGATAGTAAGAAAATAAGGCTGCGTCTGCGCCCGTTCGGCGGTAGTTCGAGCTTGGGAGAAGTGTCCCTTGTCCTTTAGCCTCGCGTTGCCGCGCGACCCGAAACACATGACCGCTTCGCTCGACCTCCCCCATACAGCCTTAACTCCCATCAGATCAGCGGGACTCGCTACGACATTCCTCAGCGTCATCGTCAGCAATTTCAGGCTCCGTTCGAAAGAACTATAAAATTTCATATATTACTTCACATTTTCGAGCGCACGCCATTTCCTCACACTTCCAATTACCTAAGCCGAATGTCCTGGAGAACTAAACTACCTGCCAACTGCGCGTCCCATTCCCCGCCGTTCGAAAGACATTAGCAAAACCCTCAAAGTTAAACAGCGGCGTATATCGGGCGCGGCAAACTCAAACGAAATGACGGCAATTTCGCAGCAATCTAATGGGCGATCGCACGCCAAACCGCGTGCGCGCCTGTCCGTGAAGCCTGATTCTTCCCTTCACTCAGGTATTTCCGGTCGCATGCTCATACTAGTTTAGCGAACCGTGCGGCTTGACGCAGCGTGGACGATCAAGATTACCCGTCCCATCGCGTCAGTCGCCTCTCCGGCAAGGTCCCGGCGAAGCTCGGACTCAAGTCCGGCACCCCCTCGCGGGCATGGCCAATCGGCCGGCCGTGAATGTGTGGAGCCACCGGCATGTCCGCATCGGTCCCAGGGTCGTGAAACTTTGCAAGGATGGATTGAAGGTGCTTCCGCCATTCGCGGGGAGGATACCCCCAGAACAAAGAAAGCCCCGCCGCCCATAAGGGCAGCAGGGCTGGAAACCTCCTCAGTTGACCTGGTTTCTCAGAGGCCGCCGAACTTGTAGTTGAC
>DATMEW010000111.1:0-34066 GCA_035556495.1 Xanthobacteraceae bacterium
AACGCCGAGTTGCGCGCTCAGCACCTGGGCGAAGGGCGTGGCGTGGCCCATGCCGAAATCGAGCGTGCCGGTGCGGATCGTCACCGTGCCGTCGGCATTGAAGGCGATGCCGCCGAGCTCCTTGCCGGCCGGCGCGGTCACCTCCAGAAAGCTGCCGATGCCAAGGCCGCGCAGGCGGCCGTGCTTTCTGCTGTCCCGCTTGCGTTGCCGGAAGCCCTTGATGTCGGCGAAGTCCGCAGCATGTTTGAGCAGGCCCGGAAAGTCGCCGCTGTCATAGGTCGAATCGGCGGCGGTGCGAAACGGCAGTTCGCGAGCTTTGATATGGTTGCGCCGGCGCAGCTCCAGCTTGTCGATGCCCATCTCGTCGGCGGCAAGGTCGATCAGCCGCTCGACATAGTAGTTGCCTTCGGGGCGGCCCGCGCCGCGATAGGAGGAGATGACCGTGGTGTTGGTCAGCATGCTCCTGGTGGAGACCTCCAGCAGCGGGGTGCGGTAGACGCTCTGGATGTTCTTCACGATATTGGCGGTGGCGACGCCGGCCGCCATCTGCCCGATATAGGCGCCGAGATTGGTGTAGCCGGAAATGCGTAGGGCGAGAAAGCGGCCCACGCTGTCCAGCGCCAGTTCGCCGACCACGTCATGGTCCCGGCCCTGGCTGTCCGAGACGAAGCTGCCCGAGCGGTCGTCGGTCCACTTCACCGGACGGCCGAGTTCGCGAGCAGCATGGAGCACGCAGACATATTCCGGATAACCCGGCCCCTTCATGCCGAAGGAGCCGCCGACATTGCGCGAGACGACGCGCAACTGGTCCGGGCCGAGATTCATCATCGCGGCGAGAGCATTGCGATTTCCGAACACGCCCTGGCAGCCGTAATGGATGGTGAAGCGTCCGTTCGCCGGGTCGAATTGCGCGACCGCCGCACGCGGCTCCATCGCCGCGACATAGACACGATTGTTCACCAGCGAGGCACGGGTGACATGGGCGGCCTGCGCGAAGGCAGCGGCCACCTTCTCGGAATCGCCGAAGTGAAAGTCGAGGGCCATGTTGCCGGGAATGTCGTCATAGAGTTGCGGCGCGCCGTCCTGCGCCGCGGCACGGGCGTCCGTCACCGCCGGCAGCGGCTCGATCTCCAATTCAATGGCCTCCGCCGCGTCCCGCGCCTGATAAGCGGTCTCCGCAACAATGGCGGCAACGGGATCGCCACCGAACCGGACGCGGTCCTCCGCCAGCGCATGCCGGGCGGGAACGCGCATCGGCGAGCCGTCGCGGCTTGTCGGCCGCATGGCCACGGGCAGGGGCTGATAGGCGGCAAGGTCGGCGGCGGTATAGATCGCCAGCACGCCCGGCATGGCCACGGCTCTGGCCGTGTCCAGCCGGCGAATGATGCCATGAGCATGGGGGCTGCGCAGCATCACGCAGACGGCCTGACCGGGCAGGTTCACATCGTCGGTATATTGCCCGCGGCCTGTGACCAGCGTGGGATCTTCCTTGCGGGTCACGGGCTGACCGATCGCGAATTTCTGGACCGCCATCCGGTTGAGGTCGTCGCGCAAGCTGCCCGGTGTCTTCTGGTCCATGCGGTTCTCGGCCTCCTGCCGAAAGACACGGCCGTGCGGCCGGCCATTGTCCGACCCTCCGGGGATATCGGATGAACGGGCCTTCGGCAAGGATCGGCGCCGGATGGTGCCCCCGCGCCAGCCGCATCGCCGGGCGCTTTCCCGGCGCACGGCGCGATTGCATGACCCGTCGACGCTGCTAAAGTCAGCGGTGACAGAATACATTGATGCCGGATCGAACGGTGAGAGTGATCGTCGTGCGGCAGGAAGGTTGTTGATGGGCCATGACGCCCGGGAAACCGGGGGCCTCGATTCCGCATGGCAGCGGTCACGTTCGGGGAGCGCCCCGCCCGCTACGGCGCGCGGAGCGGAAGAGCCGCGCCGGGTTCAGCGAAACCTTGGTTTCCGAGGGGCTGGCGAGGCCACTTACGCGGCGCTGGACCTTGGAACCAACAACTGCCGTCTTCTGGTCGCCCGTCCGGCCGGAGAGGGTTTCCATGTCGTCGATGCCTTTTCCCGGATCATCCGTCTCGGCGAGGGTATCACCAGCACGGGCCGGATCAGCGAGGCGGCCATCCTGCGGGCGGTGTCGGCGCTGAGCGTCTGCCGCGACAAGATGCATAACCGGGGCGTCAGCCGCGCGCGGCTGATCGCGACCGAGGCGTGCCGGGCGGCCAGCAACGGCGACGAGTTCCGCGCCCGGATTTTTCGCGAAGTGGGCCTCGATCTCGAAATCGTCGACCGTGAAACCGAGGCCGCCCTGGCGGCGGCGGGCTGTACCCCGCTCGTGGACCCGGCCATGGAAGGCGTCGTGCTGTTCGATATCGGCGGCGGCTCCTCGGAAATCGTCCGGCTGGCGCGCCCGGCCACCCATCGCCGCGGCCCGCCACCGCCGGTCATCCAGTCCTGGGCATCGCTGCCCGTTGGCGTCGTAACCCTGGCGGAGCGTCATGGCGGGATCGACGTGACGCCGGAGAGCTACCGGCGGATGGTGGATCAGGTGGCCGGGCATCTGGTGGATTTCGTGAGCCGGCAGCCATCGCTCGATCTTGGCCGCTATCACCTGCTGGGCACCTCCGGCACCGTGACCACCATCGCGGGCGTGTATCTCGACCTGAAGCGATACGACCGGCGTCGTGTGGACGGCTGCTGGATGAATGCGGATGAGGTCAATGCCGTCACGGCGCGCCTGCTGGGCATGAGCTACGATGAACGCGTTGCCAATGGCTGTATCGGCGCCGAGCGGGCGGACCTTGTGCTTGCCGGTCTCGCCATCCTGGATGCCATCCGCCAGGCCTTTCCGTGCCGGCGCTTGCGCGTTGCGGATCGTGGCCTGCGTGAAGGCATGCTGGTGCAGATGATGCGCGAGGACGGGGTCTGGGGCGGGGGAGATCGGCAGTGAAGAAGCCCGCCGGCGGCCGGACCGGCCGCAAAACCGCGGGCTCCGGGGCAGGCTCGGGCCGTCGCGGCGACCTCAAGGTGCAGGTCAAGCGCGGCCGGACGCTGTCGTCCAAGCTGTGGCTGGACCGGCAGTTGAACGATCCTTATGTCGCCCGCGCCAAGGAGGAGGGATATCGCTCCCGCGCAGCCTACAAGCTGATCGAGATCGATGACCGGTTCCATCTGCTGAAGCCCGGCGCGAAAGTGATCGACCTCGGCGCCGCGCCCGGCGGCTGGTCGCAGGTGGCGGCCAAGCGTGTCGGCGTCGGCACCCGTGGCGGCCGGGTGGTCGCCATCGACATTCTGGATATGCCGGCCGTGGAGGGCGTCGAATTTCTGGTGCAGGATTTCCTCGATCCCGAGGCGCCGGCGCTGCTCCGCGACATGCTGGGCGGCGGTGCCGATGTGGTGATGTCCGACATGGCCGCGAACACCACCGGCCACCGCAAGACCGACCATCTCAAGATCATGGCGCTGGTGGAGCTTGCGGCGGAATTCGCCCGCGAGGTGCTGCTGCCGGGCGGCAGTTTCATCGCCAAGGTGTTTCAGGGCGGAACCGAAAGCGCGCTGCTGGCGGATATGAAGCGGGATTTCGCCACCGTGAAACATCTCAAGCCGCAGGCGAGCCGCGCCGATTCGTCGGAGCTTTATCTGCTGGCGACCGGCTTCCGGGGGCGCAACGACGTCTCCGATGCCGCCCGAACGCCACCGGAATCGTGACCGGCCTCAGGACCGTGGCCGATTGTGCAGGTTGGCGCCGGCATCGCGCGGCATGGCGCGGAAAACCAGCAGCGATGTCAGCGAGAACAGCGACACCAGAATGAAGGCGATGTGAAAATCCGCAACGGATGGGGTGGCGTTGCCGCCGAGCCGCGACACCGCGTCCACCGCGATGGCGCCCATGGCGACGCCGGCCGTCTGCGACAGTTGTGACGTGACGGCGAGGAAGGGCGTGGCGCGGCCCATGTCCGGCGCGTCGATCTCCGCGAAGCCGATGGAATTCACCGAGGTGAATTGCAGCGAGCGGAACACGCCATGGACGACGAGCACCGCGATCATCACCGCATAGGGCGTTTCCGGGGTGAACAGTGCACAGGCGGCCAGCGTCGCGGCGGTGAGGACGCCATTCCAGATCAGCGTGGTGCGGAAGCCGAGGCGCGCCAGTATCCAGGGAATGATGGCTTTCATCTGGAACGCGCCGATCGCGACCGCGAGGGTGACGAGACCGGACTGGAACGGCGTGAAGTTGAAGCCGAGTTGAAGCATCAGCGGCAGCAGGAACGGCAGCGCGCCGATGCCGGCCCGGAACAGGAAGCCGCCATAGATGCTGGCGCGGAAGGTGCTGAAGCGCAGCAGGCGCAGGTCCAGCAGCGGCGCGGGATGGCGGCGGGCGTGGAAGACATAGCCTGCGGTCAGGATCGCTCCGCCGACGATGAGGCTGGCCTGCACCCAGCGGGGAATGAAGGCGAGACCCAGCACGGAAAAGCCGAAGGCGAGGCCGGCGAGGCCCCCGGCGGACAGCAACATGCCGAGAACGTCGAAGCGTCCCGGCGGGTGGGTCGGCACGTCGTCGATGAAAACCGTGACGAAGATGATGCCCGCGATCCCGATCGGGATGTTGATGATGAAGATCCAGTGCCAGGAGGCATAGGTCGTGAGGAAGCCGCCCAGCGGCGGACCTACGATCGGGCCGATCAGCGCCCCCATCGAGAGCAGCGCGATGGCGCTGACGATGCGCTCCCGCCCAATGCTCCGCACCATCACCAGCCGCCCAACCGGCGTCATCAGCGCGGCGCCCATGCCCTGGATCACGCGGGCGAGAATGAACAGCGGCAGGCTCGGTGACAGCGCGCAGGCGAGCGAGCCCAGCATGAACACCACGATGGCCAGCCGGAATACGTTCCGCGCGCCGAAGCGGTCCGCGATCCAGCCGCTGGCGGGGATCAGCACCGCCAGCGACACGAGATAGGAGATGATGGCCAGCCGCAGCGTCAGCGGTTCCGTGCCGATATCGGCCGCGATGGCCGGCAGGGAGACAGCCATCATCGTCGCGTCCATGTTCTCCATGAACAGCGCCGTCGCGACGATGAAGGGAACGAGGCGTTCGCGGGCCATGACCTGAACTGCGTGAGAAACCACCTGGCGCGGGGGGCGCCGCCGGACGGGTGATTCCGGCATTCTGACGCCCCGATGCCGTCTAACAGCGCGCCGCCGGATGGACAATGGAGCCCTGCCGCGAAAGTGTCATAGGACCGGCGGGCGTGGTGCGTTATTTTGAGGACGGCTGTGGGTTGGGCCTAGGATTCTCCCGCCGCGCGTGCTACGGACCTGCGCCAACCCCTCAACGGGTCCATCGCTTCTCCGTGGTGCTGCTGTCGCCGCGGGGATTTCGTTATTCCGGCGCGCGATCGGGTCTGTCACCTTGCCGGGGCATGGAGTTGGTCATGGCCGTTTCGAGCGATATGCGATTTGTCGAAGCGCTGACATTCGACGATGTGCTGCTCAAGCCCGGTCCCTCGGAGGTAATGCCTTCCGATGCCGATGTGCGCACGCGCCTGACCCGCGAGATCAGCCTCAACATTCCCATCATCGCCTCCGCGATGGACACGGTGACTGAAGGGCCGATGGCCATCGCCATGGCCCAGGCCGGCGGCATCGGTGTGGTCCACCGCAATCTCGATCCCGAGCTTCAGGCCGCGCAGGTGCGCCAGGTCAAGAAATTCGAATCCGGCATGGTGGTGAATCCGGTCACGGTCAGCCCCGATGCCACGCTGGCCGATGCGCTGGCCCTGATGCGCGAAAATAATATTTCCGGCATTCCGGTGGTTGAAGGCGCTGGCAACGGCCAGTCGAATGCAGGCCCGGGCAAGCTGGTCGGCATCCTGACGAATCGCGACGTGCGCTTCGCCAACGACCCGCGCCAGAAGGTTTTCGAACTGATGACGCGGGACCGGCTCATCACCGTCCGCGAGAATGTCGGGCAGGACGAGGCCAAGCGGCTGCTGCATCAGAACCGGATCGAGAAACTGCTGGTGGTGGACGAGCAGTATCGCTGCGTCGGACTCATCACCGTGAAGGATATCGAGAAGGCCGTCGCCAACCCGAATGCCTGCAAGGACGAGCAGGGCCGCCTGCGCGTGGCGGCGGCGACATCCGTTGGCGACAGCGGCTTCGCACGCACCGAATATCTCATCGACGCGGGAGTCGATGTCGTGGTGGTGGACACCGCCCATGGCCATTCCCGCCATGTGCTGGCGGCGGTGGAGCGCATCAAGCGCCAGTCCAACGCCGTGCAGGTGGTGGCCGGCAACATCGCCACCGGCGACGGCGCGCGGGCGCTGATCGACGCCGGCGCGGATGCGGTGAAAGTCGGCATCGGGCCGGGTTCGATTTGCACGACGCGCATCGTGGCGGGCGTCGGCGTGCCTCAGCTCACCGCCATCATGGATGCGGTGGAGGTCGCGCGCGAAAGCGGCACGCCCGTCATTGCAGACGGCGGCATCAAGTTTTCCGGCGATCTCGCCAAGGCGCTGGCCGCCGGTGCGGATTGCGCGATGATCGGCTCGCTGCTTGCCGGCACCGACGAGACGCCCGGCGAAGTGTTCCTTTATCAGGGCCGGTCCTACAAGACCTATCGCGGCATGGGCTCCGTCGGCGCCATGTCTCGCGGATCGGCGGACCGCTATTTCCAGCAGGACATCAAGGATTCCCTCAAGCTGGTGCCGGAAGGCGTCGAGGGACAGGTCGCTTACAAAGGCACGGTTGCGACGGTGCTCCACCAGCTCACCGGCGGCCTGCGCGCCGCGATGGGCTATGTCGGCGCGCGCACGCTCGATGAACTGCACGAGAAGGCGCAGTTCGTGCGCATCTCCAACGCCGGCCTGCGCGAAAGCCACGTCCATGATGTGACGATCACGCGTGAAAGCCCCAACTATCCGGGCCGGAGCTGATGTTTTCCGGATCGTGCCACCATAACGAAGGCGGATATCGGCGATGACGATTCAGGCCGTGCTCGCGCCGCTGTTCGTGCAGGTGGCGCTGACATTCGCGTTGCTGCTGTGGATGGGCTCGCGCCGCGTCGGCGCCATCCAGCGTGGCGAGGTCGCCGCCGGCGATATCGCGCTCGGCCAGAAGAACTGGTCCGAGCGCACGCTTCAGGTCGGCAATGCTTTCCAGAGCCAGTTCGAGCTGCCGCTGCTGTTCTATGTGCTGATCATCCTTGCCTGGATCACACGGCAGGCGGACTTGCTGTTCGTCGTCATGGCTTGGCTGTTCGTGGCGTTCCGCATTATCCATGCCGTGATCCACACAACGAGCAATCGGGTGTCCCAGCGGTTTCTGGTTTTCCTGCTTGGCGCGGCGGTGCTCGTCGCCATGTGGGGCATCTTTGCCCTGCGCATCCTGCTGGCGCCGATGGCGGGCCTGCCGTGACGCCGTCCGCACGTCTTTCCGCCGCCATCGAGGTGATGGCGGATATCGAAGCCAGCCGCCGGCCAGCGGCCGATGCGCTGAAGGCATGGGGCCTAGCGCATCGCTTCGCCGGTTCCGGGGATCGCGCGGCGATCGCCGGCCTTGTCTATGATGCGCTGCGCCGCAAGGCGTCCGCCGCGTGGATGATGGGCGAGGACACCGCGCGGGCGATCCTGTTCGGCGCGCTGCGGCTCGGGCGTGGACTTGACGCCGATGCCATCACCGGCCTGGCCGATGGTGGCCGCTTCGCCCCTGCGCCGCTCACAGCCGGCGAGCGCGAGCGGCTGACGTCTGTTTCCTTCGAGGATGCGCCGCCATGGGTGCAGGGCGACTATCCCGAATGGCTGGATGAATCCTTTGCTCGCGTGTTCGGCGACGAACGGGCGGTGGAGGGCGCGGCGCTGGCGAGCCGTGCGCCGTTGGACTTGCGCGTGAACAGCCTCAAGGCGCAGCGCGAGGATATCATTGCCGAACTGACCGATCTCGACATCGATACCGCCCGCTGGTCGCCGGACGGTCTACGGATTTCGATGGTCGGCCAGTGCCGTAATCCTGCGGTCCATGCCGAGCCGGCCTATATCAAGGGCCGCATCGAGATTCAGGACGAAGGCTCGCAGCTTGCCGCGCTGCTCGCGGGCGCTAAGCCCGGCGAGATGGTGATCGACCTCTGCGCGGGAGCGGGGGGCAAGACCCTGGCGCTGGCGGCAGCGATGGGCAATTCCGGCCAGATTTTCGCGACCGATCTCGACAAGCGCAGGCTCGGCCCGATCCACGAGCGGATCGAGCGCGCCGGCGTGCGCAATGTTCAGGTCCGCATTCCGCGCGGCGGCGACGACCCGCTGGCGGACATGGCCGGGCAGGCCGATCTCGTGGTCGTGGATGCGCCCTGCACCGGCACGGGCACCTGGCGGCGCAATCCGGACGCCAAATGGCGCATCCGGCCCGGCGCGCTGGAACAGCGGCGCAAGGAGCAGGCCGATATTCTTGACCGTGCGGTGGCGCTGGCGAAGCCCGGCGGGCGGGTTGCCTATATCACCTGTTCCGTGCTGGCCGAGGAGAACGGCGACCAGGTCCGGGCGTGCATCGAACGGCATCCGGAGATTTCCCTCGTTGCCCCGGCGGAGACGACCGAGGTGCTGGGCGAGCGGGCCTTCATGTTCCGCCATGCCGTGATGATGCTGGAGGAGGGGTTGCAGATGACCCCGCGGCGCACCGGCACGGACGGTTTTTTCTTTGCGATGCTGCGCCGGGCGGGGTGAGCCGGCGGCAAGGATGTGCGGCAGCGCCCTTGACCGGGCAGGGACCTCGCCCCAGAACCATTAGCCTGCGTCCGCCGCATGTGCCGCGCGGCCGCAGGTATCAAGCCAGACAGGTTTCCCATGCCCGGTTCTTCTTCCGACGATGCCCGCCACGACAAGATCCTCATCATCGATTTCGGCTCGCAGGTGACGCAGCTCATCGCCCGCCGGGTGCGCGAGGAGGGCGTCTATTCGGAGATCGTGCCGTTCCAGAAGGCCGAGGAAGCCTTCCGCGCCATGCGGCCGAAGGCGGTGATCCTCTCCGGCGGGCCGGCATCGGTGCATGAGGCCGGCGCGCCGCTCGCGCCGCCATCGATCTTCGAGGCCGGCGTGCCGATCCTGGGTATCTGCTACGGCGAGCAGGCCATGGCCCATCAGCTTGGCGGGCGTGTTGAGGGCGGTCATCACCGTGAGTTCGGCCGCGCCGAAGTCGAGGTGGTGGACGACCGCACCCTGCTGTTCCAAGGCGTATGGGACAAGGGCGGCCGCTATCCGGTCTGGATGAGCCATGGCGACCGCGTGACCGAGGTGCCGCCGGGCTTCCGCATCGTCGGCACTTCGCCGAACGCGCCCATCGCCGCCATCGCCGACGATGAGCGCAAATTCTATGGCGTGCAGTTTCATCTCGAAGTGGTGCACACGCCGCAGGGCGCGGCGCTGCTGCGCAACTTCGTGCGCAAAATCGCCGGCCTCACCGGCGACTGGACCATGCGCGCCTTCCGCGAGGAAGCAGTCGAGAAAATCCGCCGGCAGGTCGGCAACGGCCGCGTGATCTGCGGGCTGTCGGGCGGGGTGGATTCGTCCGTTGCGGCCGTGCTGCTGCATGAGGCCATTGGCGATCAGCTCACCTGTGTCTTCGTCGATCACGGTCTGCTGCGGCTGGGCGAAGCGGAGCAGGTCGTCACGCTGTTCCGCGACAACTACAATATTCCGCTGGTCCATGTGGATGCGAAGGACATGTTCCTCGACGCGCTGGCCGGCGTGACCGATCCCGAAGTGAAACGCAAGACCATCGGCAAGCTGTTCATCGATGTCTTTGACGAAGAGGCACGCAAGCTCGGCGGCGCCGATTTCCTTGCGCAGGGCACGCTCTATCCCGACGTGATCGAAAGCGTGTCCTTCACCGGCGGGCCGTCCGTCACCATCAAGTCCCATCACAATGTCGGCGGCCTGCCCGCGCGCATGAAGATGAAGCTCGTGGAGCCGCTGCGGGAGCTGTTCAAGGACGAGGTTCGCAAGCTCGGGCAGGAACTCGGCCTGCCGGAAACATTCGTCGGCCGGCACCCGTTTCCGGGGCCGGGCCTTGCGATCCGCTGCCCCGGCGAGATCACGCCGGAGAAGCTCGCCATCCTGCGGCTGGCGGATGCGATCTATATCGAGGAGATCCGCAAGGCCGGGCTTTACGACATCATCTGGCAGGCTTTCGCCGTCATCCTGCCGGTCAAGACCGTCGGCGTGATGGGCGACAGCCGCACCTACGATTTCGTCGTCGGTCTGCGCGCGGTGACCTCCACGGACGGCATGACGGCGGATTTCTACCCCTTCGACATGGCCTTCATCGGCAATGTCGCAACCCGCATCATCAACGAGGTCAATGGCGTCAACCGCGTCGTTTACGACGTGACCTCCAAGCCGCCCGGCACGATCGAGTGGGAATAATTCGGACCTATCCGAACGCCGCCGATAGCCGCGCCGATCGCCGCACACAAGTACCTGAAATCGTTATATAAATATTCTACCGTCTATCGCGATCTATCGCGGGGCAAGCCTCGCGATAGACGGTATGGCTGACGGTATGGCAACTCTTGTCGTATCGCCAAAACGCATATACCGTCAGGGGCAAGAGAGCTTCTGACGGTATTTTTTTCTACACTATCATATTGATAATAATAGAAAATTATCCGTTCAGAGTGGCCGTTTTTAGCCTGACGGTATATTGAGCGGCTCTCAGGCGTTTTTGAACGATTTCGGAGGGTCAAAATGCTAACTGACGCTGGCATCAAGGCACTAAAACCAAAGGATAAATTGTATAAGGTCGTTGACCGTGACGGTATGTATGTCGTGGTCAACCCCTCGGGGGCAGTCGTGTTCCGGTATGACTACCGCCTCAACGGGCGGCGTGAGACGTTGACGCTGGGCCGCTACGGCGCTTCCGACCTGTCGCTGGCGCGGGCGCGCGAGAAACTGATCGACGCCAAGCGCGCCATACTTGAAGGGCGGTCCCCCGCCCGAGAGAAGCAACGCGAGAAGCGCCGTATCAAGGAGGCAAAGAGCTTCGGCGAGTTTGGCGAGCGCTGGTTGCTGGAGGCGAAGATGGCCGAAAGCACCCGCGCGATGCGCCGCTCGATCTATGATCGGGACATTCTTCCGACCTTTCGGAATCGTCTGCTGACCGAAATCAGCCCCGACGATCTTCGCGCGATGTGCGCCAAAGTGAAGGCACGGGGAGCCCCGGCCACGGCCGTCCACGTCCGCGACATTGTGAAGCTCGTTTATGCCTTTGCGATCCTGCACGGGGAAAAGGTGCCGAACCCGGCCGATGAGGTTGGGCCTGCCTCTATCGCAACCTTTGTTCCCAAAGACCGCTCGCTCTCGCCTGCTGAAATCCGGGTCATGCTCGGCCAACTTGAGCATGTAGCGACGCTGCCCACGATCCGGCTCGGGATGAAGCTATTCCTGCTTACTATGGTCAGGAAAAGCGAGCTGCAGGACGCGACCTGGGATGAGGTCGATTTCGAGAACGCGGTTTGGTCGATCCCAAAGGAACGGATGAAGCGTTCGAAGGCACACAACGTCTATCTGGCGCAACAGGCCATCGACATTCTCATTGCCCTCAAGACCTGTGCCGGTAACTCCAAATATCTGCTGCCATCGCGCTACGATGCGGATGCTCCCATGTCGCGGGCGACCTTCAACCGCATCACTACCGCTGTCGTGTCGCGGGCGAAGACGGAGGGTTTGCCGCTCGAACCGTTCACGGTTCACGATCTGCGCCGAACAGGCTCCACGCTCCTGAACGAGCTGGGCTTCAATAGTGATTGGATCGAAAAGTGTTTGGCACATGAGGATGGCCGCTCGTCCCGTGGCATCTACAACAAGGCGGAATACGAGCACCAGCGCCGCCATATGATGCAAGAATGGGCGAACCTCGTGGACGCTTGGGTGGCAGGCCAGAAATACATACCGACGCTGTATCCGCCATCAATGGACCTTTTGGTTCCTGAACCTACCGTCTGACGGGCCGCGTCTTTCTAAGTGTTACGTCGGGACAGGGCGCGCGCTTAATGGTCCTCTCCCTGGAGGCTTGGCGGCGTTCGTCTAGCCATGCCTCCACTTCGGCCAAGTCCCAAACCACGCACCGGGCCGTCAGATAGAACCGTTGAGGAAATTCGCCCCGCTGCTCCATGTCGTAGATGGTGGTGTCGGCAAGGGGAACGAGTTCCCGAAGCTGGTGCCTGCGGATGGTGCGTTTGCCGAGCGGTGGCGACGAGTAGTTCATCGCTCGCCCTCGTCGCTTTCAATCTCGTCTGCGGCCGGAGAGCTGGGCGTCTGCTCCTCTATGGCACGAAGCAGGTCGGGATTTCCGCCGGAGCGCGCCTGCTCGAATGCTGCGACAGAGGGGAACCACACCATCGGATCGTCTGCCGCCGGCTTTTCCCCGCCGCGCGCAATCCGCATGGTGCGGGCCTTCATTTCCTCATAGCTGGCAATCCCGACTTTGGGTTTGGTCATGGCACGCCTTTCTCCAACAAAACTGCGTCCGCCGCTTGCCGGAAAGCTTCGGGCGTTGGGCAGACTGTGGAGGAGAACCCGCAGTGTGTAGCGTGCCGTATTCGCGCTGTCCCGTTGGCGGCACTCCCATCATCGCCGATAGCGCGAACGGGTGCCTTTGACCCGCGTTGTGCGTTGTTCGCTCTCGGTGGTGGATTTGTCGGGCAAGTTATTTTCGCCGGGCGTGCTGTAGAGAGGGCCGCCGAACATTTCGTCGAAAACGTCGCCGAACCATCGCTCGAAAACCTGAACTTCGGCAAGCGTGACCGGCACTCGTTCGGGCCAGTCGTCAATAACCCGCAAATTGTCGTGCCATTTTGGCGACTTGCGACGAGGCGGCCGGGCGTTAGATGCAGGTTCGTCAGGGTGGTCAGCTTTGTTGGGAAGTGCCCCCAAGGACGGTTGCGCGGCTTTTCGCTTGCGAGGAGATAAACGCTTGTTGGCCATAGAGTCCTCCGAGCCGCATCGCATCAGACTTCTGGCATGGAGAGACGCCAGTATTTAGGCAAACACTGAAAGGCAAATGGCGATTGGCTCTATTGTCTGTAAACGGTCGTTGCAGTCCGGTAAGCGTATTGCAAAATGCGCTACAAAATGCCATATGGGTTGCAGGAGAAACCGCCATGCCTCGACCCGCTGAACGCAAGGACCATCCGCTGTCGATGCGGCTGCCCGACGCTGACATCGCCATCATCGACCGCGCCGCGACCCTGCGCGGGCGTTCGCGCACCGACTTTGTGCGCGAGGCGGCTGTGCGTGCCGCCGAGGACGTGCTGATGGAGGCGCTGCCTGTCCGCATGAGTCCCGAGGGCTTCAACGCTTTCCTGAACGCGCTGTCCGCACCCGCCCGTCCTGTTCCTGAAATGGTGGAGTTGCTGAGGCGTCCTGCGCCGTGGGAGAGCGATACCGCGCCGGCCCGGAGCTGAGACTTGATGGTTTCCGCTCCCGAGCCGATCACGGCCGCCCATGACGTGTCGGAATTTTCCTGCGGCAAGCCGACGCTGGACCGCTGGTTGAAGTCGCGAGCCTTGTCCAATCAGGAAAAGGGCTTCACGGCGGTCATGGTCGTTCATGTGGATTGCCGGGTGATCGGCTATTACGGGCTTGCGCCCACGGCGATTGTGCCGGGCCTCCTGCCGCGTTCCATCCGCACCGGCCAGCCGCCCGATCCTGTTCCGTGCTTGCTCCTGGGACAGCTTGCGACCGACCAACAATGGGTCGGTCAAGGCATCGGGACGAGTCTGGTCAAGCATGCACTCGCGCGCTGCGTCGAGGCGGCTTCGCTGATCGGCGGGCGGGCGCTCGTCGTCAACGCGGTCGATGAGGAAGCGGCGGCGTTCTGGCGGCGGCGCGGCTTCCTTGTCTCCCATGACGATCCGCTTGTCCTGTTCCGTTCGATTGGGGACATCGCGGCGTCCATCGGCACCACTCTGTCCTGAAAGGCGCTGGCGCGGGTCAGCGGGCCGAGCGCCGGGCTTTCTGAAACTCTCGATCCGTGGCGAGGAAGCGTTCCAGCATCGGCACGATGAGCTTTTCCGGCTCTATCGGCGGCTGCCCTGGCTGAGCCAGCAAACGGCCATAAAGTTGCAAGTCCCGAAAGAGTGTCGCGGGCAATTCGCGCGACACTTTGACGGGCTTATCGTCGGCGAGCGCGCCGAGTTTCAGCTTCGTCATGGTCAACTCCTGTAGGGTTCGAGCACAAGATCGCGCGTGACCACGATCCTGACAGGGAAACCCGGTCGGATGGTCAGCGTCGGGGCGACGTTGAGCTGACGGCGGATGATCTGCTGGCCAGCGTCGTTGATGGTGTCCTGGCCGCCATTGCGGATAGCGCGCAACAGCCGGTCGTCGTCGTCAACGGCAAGCTCGGCTCCTACGGAGAGCAGCGTCGAGAGGCCGGCGGCTTTCGCCAAATCCCACCAATGATAATCGACGCCATCCTCCAGCCCGGCATAGCCCTGGCTGTCCGCGCCAGGCTGCCGCTCCAGAACGATGGACCGGCCGTTCGGCATGATGAGACGATTCCAGACAAGCAACACGCGGCGCTGGCCGAACTGCACGTTGTTGTCATACTGGCCGATGATCCGCGTTCCCTGTGGCACGAGCAGGATGTGGCCGGTCGGGCTGTCATAGACCGGCTCCGTCACCTGGGCGGTGATCTGGCCGGGCAAGTCGGAACGGATGCCGGTGATGAGCGCGGCGGGGATCACGGCTCCCGCCTCGAGCACGAAGGGCGATGCCGGAGCCATGATGCGATCCGCCGATGTGGTGCGGCGATCGACGGGCGCATTGAGGAAAGCAAGCTGCTTGTCCTGCGCGGTCTGCTGGACGGGCTGCCCTGTGAGGCCGGCGAAGTCGAGGCCGGTAAGCCCGGCCGTGGTCGCGCCGCCCGGCATCGCAGCCGGGCTTCCGGTGCGGTCCTCGGTCTGGAAGAACACGCGGCTGGTGCGCGCGGCTTCTTCCTCGGCGAGCCGGCGTTCTTCGGCGCGGTCCACGGCCGGCGCGGTGATCGTCGGCGGCACGACGGGCTGGCCCCGGTTCTGCGCGTCGAGGATCGGGCGGCCAAGATCGCCCGGCAGCGGTGGGCCGAGCACCGGGCCGGTATAATCCTTCGGCAACCCGGCAAGTCCATCGGCGGGCTGGCGATTGGAAGTCGAATACAGCTCCCTGCCGTCATTGCCGCCTGTGCGGGTCTGGAGCGCATAGATCAGCGTTCCGCCGATCCCGACGAGCGCGACGGCCGCCGCGCTGGCGAGCACCTTGCGCGACAGGCGGGTGACGCGCGGCGGCTCCGCGCGAAGCCGCATCGGCGCGGCGGTGTTCGATTCATTCGCGCTCATGATGGCCTCCCGTCCGTGCGAACAATCCTGACGGTCTGCTGGCTCTTGCCGCCGCCAAGGCGCAGCTCGGCCGCGCCGAACAGGCGGTCCACGATCAGGGTGTTTTGATAGATGCGGCTGTTGGCGATCTGCGCTTCGCCGTCCGCGCCGATGACGAAGATGGGCGGCATTTCGCCCTGCACGATACCGCGCGGGAACTCGACATAGACGCGCCTGCCGTCGTCATAGACGGAGACCGGTTTCCAGGGTGGGTTGTCGCCAGTCAGGCCATAACGATAGTTGCGTGCGGCGACGACGGGAATGATCGGCGTGGCCGGGACGCTTTGCCCGTTCGCGGTGGCCAAGCGCGGATAGGCCCAGGCGACGGAAGGCATATAGGGCTTCTCGCCTGATCGCAGTTCAAGCAAATAGGTGCGCCGATCGGTCGTGATGACAAGATTGGTCGTGATGTCCGGCCGGCTCGGTTTCACAAGGATATGGAAGCGGCGGGTTATGCCCGATCCGCTTTCGGTGTCGCCGATGATCCAGCGGGCCGTATCGCCGGCCGCAATCGGCCCCGCGCCGGTCAGGCTCTCGCCCGGTTCCAGTGCAATATCGGTGATCTGGCCGGGCGCGGCATAGACCTGATAGAGCGCGCCTTCGCTCCACGGATAAATCTGGATGGCGTTGTAATAGCCTTCGCGGCGCGGCTGCACGCGGGCGGCGGCGTTGGCGTTCTCAACGCGGCCCGTCGCCGTGCTGGCGGTCTGGCCACCGCGCGCTACGGTCCAGGCTGGCGGTATGTGCAACGGCCGCGGCCGGTCGTCAGTGACGGCCGCGGGGATCGCCGGCAGCGGCGGCACATCGGCGTCATAGCTGATCTGCGGCGGCTTGTAGGTCGCGCAACCGGCCAGCATGGTCGCTGATAACAGGATGGCTGCAACGGCGGGCGTGTGGGTGGATGCTCTCATTGGCTCATCTCCCGCGACCACGAAATCGCATTGACGTAGATGCCGAGCGGATTGGCTTTCAGCCGGTCGGCGTCGCGCGGCGGCTGGATCACGATGGTCAGGATCGCGGTCCATCGCTCCGTGGTGGCGAGCTTGCCGTCTTCGTAGTGCTGCTCGGTCCAGGCGACGCGGAAGCTGTCTGGCGAGGCGCGGATGACGCTCGACACATCGACGGACACTTGTTGCTTGCCGACTTTGGCGAACGGGTCGTTGGCGCGGGCATAGTCGTTGAGCGCTGCCGCGCCCTGGTCGGTCGTCCATTCGTAGGCGCGAAGCCAGTTCTGCCGGACAATGATGGGATCGGCGGGGATGCTCCTGACCTGCTCGATGAAGCGCGCCAGATGCCACGCCACTTGCGGGTCGGTCGGCCGATAGTCGGCTGTGGCCGGCGCGACGGTTTGCGCCTGGCCGAGCTTGTCCACTTGAACCACCCAGGGCACGACAGTCCCGCGTGCGGTCTGCCAGACAAGGGCGGAAGCGAAGCCCGCCGACAGGATCAGGCTGCCGAACGCCATAGTGCGCCAGTTGCGCGCCTGGACGCGAGCAGAACCTATCCGCTCGTCCCAAACCTGCGCGGCGCGCTGATAGGGCGTTTCGGGTTGTGGGGTCTTGCCGTAATGCACGGCGGGTCGTTTGAAGATGCTCATGTGCGGTCGCTTTCAGAGAGGTTGACGGAAGAACTGGAGGCGTGGCCGTCGCCGGAGCGGACGGCGTGAGCGGCTGTCTGGACGGCATGGGCGGTGTGCCCGCCCTGTCGCATTCGCTGCGCCCAGCCGGGCCGCGCGCCGGTGGCCTGCGAAGATGCGGCTTCGGCCGTGCCGCCAACCGCGCCAGCGGTCGATGTGCCGCCGGTCGCGCCGAATCCGGCCTTCATGCCATCGGAGAAGCTGGACTTGACGCTTGCCGCCGCGCGGCGCAGCGGCGATGTGGCTGCGCTGCCTGCCGCGTGCGCCACGCCGCCCAGGCCGGAGGCGACGCCAGCCGCGCCGGAGTGGCCGAACGAACCAAGGCTATAGGCGGCGGATGCCGCGCCGGCTGTGGTCGCACCACCGCGCACGGCGGCTGCGCCTCCCTTTGCCGCAAGGCCGACCGCACCGCCTGCGGCCAGCGCCGCGCCGCCAACGGCAAGGCCGGTGCCGACAGCAGCGCCCGCGCCGAGCTGCGGGGCGCCGCTGACAAGCCCGGACGCGATGCCGGGACCGAAGATGCCAAGGCCGACGAGCGACAGCGCCGCGAGCACGATGGCCATAGCGTCGTCGATGCTCGGCGTCTGTCCGCCGAAGCCTTGCGTGAATTGCGAGAACAGCGTCGAACCGATGCCGACAATGACAGCGAGTACGAGAACCTTGATGCCGGACGAAATCACGTTCCCAAGCACGCGCTCGGCCATGAACGCGGTCTTGCCGAACAGGCCGAACGGGATCAGCACGAAGCCCGCCAACGTGCTTAATTTGAACTCGATCAACGTGACGAAAAGCTGGATCGCCAAAATGAAGAACGCGAGGATGACGAGCGCCCATGCGAACAGCAGGCACGCGATCTGGATAAAATTCTCGAAGAACGCGACCCAACCCATCAAATCGGAAATGGAGTCGAGCAGAGGCCGGGCGGCATCGAGGCCGGTTTGCGCGACCTTGCCCGGCCGCATCAAATCCTGCGCGGTGAATCCCGTGCCGGATGCTTTCAGGCCAAGCCCGGCGAAGCTGTCGAAAACGATCTTCGCAAGGTTGTTCCAGTTGCCGATGAGATAGGCGAAGACGCCGACGAACAGCGTCTTTTTGACAAGCCTCGCGATAATGTCGTCGTCGGCGCTCCAGCTCCAGAACAGCGCGGCGAGCGTTACGTCGATGACGATGAGTGTGGTTGCCACGAAGGCGACTTCGCCGCCAAGCAACCCAAAACCGGAGTCGATGTAGCGGGTGAAGGTGCCGAGAAAATTGTCGATGACGCCAGCGCCGCCCATTCGTCACCGCCCTTCCGGCGCGGCCGGCGCGCGGGTCCGGCCGAGAAAGCGGTCGCGGGTTTCGGCCCATACGCGCAGGCACTCCGCGTCGTCGGCCGCCTTTGCCCCAAGCTGCTGGCATCGCCGCTGCCCGTCGCGCAGCGGATCGCGGTCGGGTCGGATGAGACGTGTCGGCGCCTGCGCCGGCACGTCTTCCTTGCGCGTCATTTCGATGGCGGTCGCCGTGATGGCGATGGCCACGAATACGATTGCGCCCAGCCGGGCCAGCATCTTGCCGTCCATGGCCGCGCCCTCAATTGCCGTTGTTAAACATTTGCGCGTTGCCTGGCTGGTAGCCGTTGCCGGGCGTGAGGAAGCGGCGGCGCTGCTCGCGGCCCTGGTCGGCGGCTGCCGCTCGCTCCGCCTCTGTCAGCGCGCTCGACCGGCCGTTGGCGGCGAGCAACGCGATCAGGTCGGAAAGCTGCTGCGACTGGAGGGCGAGAATCTGGTTGCCCGCCTGCGTGGCTTGCAGCGCGCCGGTCGCGCCCTGGCTCTGGCCGACAAGCGCCGACATCTGCGTGCGGTTGCTGTCGATGTTGCCGACGACGCCAGCCTGAACGCGCATGGAGTCCTGCAAGCCGCCGACCGTGTTTTTCCAGCGGGCACGAGCATCGGCGACAAGCTGCTGGTTGCTCGCCGACATCGACACGTTTCCGTATTGGCTTTGAAACGCCTGGTCGATCTGCTGGACGTTGAAGGCGATGTTCTGCGCCTGGTTCAAAAGCTGCTGCGTGCGCTGGACGTTCTGCTGAATCTGCTGGAGCGCCGAGAACGGCAGGCTCGCCAGATCGCGCGCCTGGTTGATGAGCATTTGCGCCTGATTTTGCAGGCTGGTGATCTGGTTGTTGATCTGCTGGAGCGCGCGTGCGGCTTGCAGCACATTTTGCGCGTAGTTCGACGGGTCATAGACGATGATGGCGTGTGCCGGCGTGGCGAACATGGGCGCGAGCGCCAGCGGCGCGGCGGGACCGATCATCTTAAACGCCTGACCTCGCACTCGACGCAGACAAAGGGCGGGTCGGCGTATCGCGTGTTGGCACGCTCGATAAACGCCGCTGATTACGGAGCACCACAAAAGCGACATCGCGCGATCTTTATCGGGATTTCGACGGAGTTCGGCGACGGCTGGACGTTCCCCGAGCCAACCCATTCGCAGGAGGCCCTCGCTTGGTATAAGCATGTCGATCGCGGCTATTGGCGAGAGCATGGCGCTCGTCGAATTTCCGAGCCAGCCTCGCAATCCGAGTCTCGCGCTCTGTTGAAAGTTCGCGAACTTGGTGAAAAGCCTAGTACGAAGCCTTGGGTCACCGTCCGCGACGCAATCGGCGACTTGCCTCCTCCAAGCAAGTGCGAGACGCTTCCCGGACACTGGCAGCATCCTGGTGCCAAGGCTTATCGAAATCATACCGGCAGCAATCTCGATGAACCCGCGAAAGCGCTGAAGGCTGGAGACCACGGCGTCCCCGGCGGCGAAAACATGCTGGCAAGTAAGAATGGCCGCGTTCGCTATTTCACGGTCCGTGAAATGGCGCGGCTGCAAGGCCTGCCGGATGATTTCGTAATCTCTGGAAGCTGGAAAGGAGCGACCAGACAATTGGGGAATGCGGTGCCGACCATGGTGGGAGAATACATAGGCCGCGCGGTGGCACGGATTATTAATGGGTCGTGCGCTGAAAATTGATTACGAAATTGAGCAGGCAACTCGGTTCAATCGAGGAGACTGCGACCTCGATCACGCGTTCTTCAACCGCTCGGCCAATGTTAAGCACCCCAGCTTGATAGCCGCCACCTGAACGCACTGAAGCAAGTTGGTTTTCTGGATGAGATGCCGGATTTCCTCGCGTGAGTTGCCTGCGGCCGCATGCTCCCGCTGCTTTCTTTCAACTCGGTCCTCGTACTGTTCGACGAACCCACCATCTCGTCCAAGATAAAACATCACTTCCAACTCGGCTAAGGCGGCAGGCGAAAGGGCATGTTCGGTCGTCGCTATGACTTCCTTTAAGCGGGCTATTTCCTCTGACATTCCATCGAAGTTCGCGGTGTCCGCGGCATTCACGATGGCAGGGCCTAGCGCTCGTTGTTTGGGATGCAGCCGGCGCCATTGCTCGATGACGGCGACGACCTCGTTGTCCGTGAGATGCAGGAGCGGGCTCTCCATACCCAAGATCGCTCGCATCTCTCGATTTTCTTGAATTCGCGTAAGCGCGATGGAGAATTGCTTGCCGCTAAGGGCAAACCGCGCTTTGACAAGGGCTTTTTGTTCGTCGAACATTGAGGTGAGCCATGCATCCCTCGGCGGCATCAATCGGGCTATCGCAACCAGGTCCTTTCTCGAGCACCGGTTGGTGTGGGTGCCGGCGAGATGCTCCGACAGGAAGTCATTGGTTCGATGTTGCAGGTCACGAAGCAGAATTTCTAGGTGTCGCAAGCTCGCCTGTATGACCTGCAAATTCGCCAAGGCATAATTCTCTAAACTCGGATCGTCATCACGGTTGCGGTGGTATCGCAGCTCCTGTCCGTCGGAATCGATGCGCGTGACGCTGCGGACGAACGGTTCTAACGCGGAGATGACGTTCGAGAGTTTCTCGTCGCCAATCGCGCTCGCATTAAGCCGTTCCCACAATTCTCGGATGTCATGATTTCGCCTGGGTCTCTCTCCACGAACAAGCCTGGCGTCGAAAAGGCGCTCACCCGCAAACTTTAATGATATTTCGATGGCATGTCTGGCGGTATAAAGTATTGGCAAGACGAGCGTATCCCGCTTGCCAAAAAGTTGCTTTTCGATGACCGCGTCAACGAGCTCGATCGCGGCCTCGATGTAGCCGTCCAGATAGTTTTCTTCTTCGCCTTGCCTGCCTATGCAGGCATTCCAATCGGAGTCTGGACCCAACTGGAAAAAGGGGTCATCCGAGTAAGGGTCCCCGCAAGCGGCTCGATCATTCATGCGGCTAACGTCTCGGTCGGGCTCACGGTCAATGCAATTTTTGGTATCACAAGGAACTGCCCGTCCATGCCGAGTTCAAAAGAGGAATCGCCGATCTTTATTACGACATCACCGTAGTGCAACTGACGGTGATGATTGGCGCATAGCGTCATGATGTTGGAGGACGATAGAACCCCGGCCCGCTTGGTCGAAACCGGCATTACATGGTGTGCTTCGACATAAGGCGTGCCATCCTTCTTAAGAAAGCCTATCGCGTTCATGCCAATCGCGTCACAAAGTTGACACCGATAGCCATTCACGCGTTTGACGGCCGCGCCAATGGGGCCGCGCTCTACGCATTTGCTTACCCGTGTCTTCACCTCCGGGCTCGCGTTCGAAAAACGTGCTTCCAAATTTGCAAGCGCCTGAAGCGACGTCGCGACGTCGGTGGGAAGGGAAGGCATCTCGTCGAGGTCTTCCCCGAGCAAGGACATGATCGTCTGGAAATCGTCCCTTCCGATTGGAAATGAAGCGCCCTGAAAACCCTTGAGCAACAAACGAGAAAGGCCGGGATGCTCTCTACGCAAGCGCTCAATGGTCAAGGGATTGGAGCCATAGGTGCGCACGTAACGAATTCGCACGGTCGGCCATCCCGGCTCGCGCGCCACGCCGTCGGCCCAGTAGGCGTCGTTCGCTCCACTTCCCGGAAACGCCTCGCTGTCGATTTCGCACAGCGCGTAAATGCCGGCTTCCAGGGGCGCGGCGCCATCCCGCTCCGCAGCCGAACGCGAATCCACGCCGACTCGAACAAGTGCAAGTTGACCAGGGGCGAAGAACTTGGCGTCGGACGGACGAATGCCCCAACTATCCTCTTGTGCTCCGTCCGCCAGGAATTGGTCGATCGCCCATTTCTTGGGATTGCAAACCAGGACCCAATAGCGATCCGCACCCGTGGCCAGATGTTCCGCCTCGTCAATCGAGGCCATGATCGCCTCGACCGCTCGGGCGAGCGCTGGCCGGTCAACCGCGAATTCACTCCAAACGCTCGCTTCGACGCCACTACCTCGATCCAGGCCCACGCGGCCATCGGCCGTGTACTCGGGGTCGACACGGCGGAAGTTCATCATTTTCATCGAAACCCCGTTGGGGTTTCGGAAGGTTGGCCCGCCCGACATGCCGCGGATCGTGGCAAGGGCACGCAAAGTCTCCGATAGGGCTATCACTTCTGGGGTGGTTTCCCCGTAACTGGTCCCCCGCAGCCGCAGATAGAGATCAAGGGCGAGAATATGTTCCTCGCGTGTCCAATCCGGATTGCGCGCGCCGGCCGGCGAACCTTGATCCGTCTGGGTCGGCGCGCTGTCCTCGTCCGCCCACGCCTCGCCATTGGCCCAGGCGCGCACCTCCTCGCCGTTATCCGCGAGCTCTGCTTTCCACGACAAATGCGCCTGGCCAGGCAGGGCGCGCGTTCGCGCCAGTATCCGGTCGAAATCTCGCGCCGACCAACGTCGCGATGTCGCGGCTTCGCGCATTGATGAAATCGGGAAATTCCAGGGACGGCCGTCCGGATTACCCCATGCCTCGTCGAACGGAGCTTCGGCGGTCAACCCGAGCGGCGGTAGTCCCGCTTGGTAGCACGCAAAATCCAGTCTCGATTGGATGTTGCCATGCACGCGGCCGTATTGATGCATGTCGCCAAGTCCAATTGCCGCGGCCGCTTCCACGTTCGAAAAAGGTGGAATGGCTCCGCCGCTTTGGGCGGCGCGTGACCTGAGCCAATCGATCAATTCTTCCGTTCGGCGCTGAACCGGCGTTGATCCGCGCGCTGGCGGCTTCTCGCTGATGTTTGGGAGACCAAGGGTTCGCCGCGCGTACCAAAGCGCTCGATCCGAGAACTCATCCGGATGGTCGATGATGATTTTCTCGTAGGACAAATCCGAAAGATTTTCCGCGTTCAGGGTTTCGTAGCCCTCGGTGGGTTTGGCCTTCGCGACCGACACTTCGGCGGAATCGATGAGGCCTCGGTTTTCAAGTTGCATGAATGTTCGGTTGGCGTTGCGGCCCATGCGGCGCTTGATGCCCACATAGGCGGAAACCGCCTGGATGATTTTCTCCTCGGCGGGCGTGAGGTCGGTTACTAGAAGGCCGGTTCTCTTCGCCACCAGTTCACGCCCGAGTTCGGCGGTTCGTGTGTCGACCGCCGCCCTGACTTCGTCGTTCAGCGCCTTCAGGCGCTCGGCGTTTCTCTCGAATTGGGCGAGCCCTTCGAGCGTCGAGATATTGGCGATAGTCCTTGCTAGTCTTTCATCCATTCGATCCAGGCCCTCCCGTCGATCTTGTCGTAGTTGGTACCGCGTCACAAGTATTCGTGGAATCGATCTGATTTCGAATTCGATAGTCAAGTATGTCGCCTCAGAATTGGCGAGCCGCCTTTAGGCGACGGGATCTCGTGAACGGAGCCGCTAGGGCGTCTCCGCCATCCGGCTTCGATCCCTCGCGCATCTGACCCAGCAGCCTTCGGCTGGCTCTTCTGTTTTCCGGCGTGCCGCGCCATCGGGCGTTGAAGAATGAAAGCCGGTTCTCGCGAACATATGTCGTTGGCGCGGGAAGTCGGGTCGTTGGCTACTTCTGCATTTCGGCGGGATCGGTAGAGCGCGGCACGGCTCCGGGCAAGTTGCACCGAAACGCGCCTGAGCTGATTCCGGTTTCGATTATCGGACGGCTCGCCGTGAGCCTCGACCATGCGGGTAGGGGCCTCGGCGCGGACCTGTTGTCGGACGCGCTACGGCGGATCGCAATGGCCTCACAAAGCATCGGCATCGGGGCTGTGATGGTCCAGGCGAAGGATGAAGGGGCCAAGCGATTTTATTCGCGCTGTGCGGAGTTCATTGAATACCCAGAAGATAGCCGCACTCTGTTCTTGCCGATTGAAACCGTCGGTGCCGGCTTCGGTTAGCTCGCTGCATTGTGCACGGTGCATTGAGTGAAGCGGACAGTGACGATAGCCAATGATGAATCATGACGGTATAATGCAGTTCATCGGGCATATTCGTTGAGGCGGTGCTGATTTGACGATAATGGCCGACACTGGCGATAGATATCGAAATTTCGAGCCTCGCCCCTTGAGGCAAAAAATCCAACGATTTCAAAATCGAATTTTCTTGACGGTAGCCGTGACGGTAAGCTGATATGCAAAAAAATATTTTTGCATTATTTTTCAATGATCTAGGTTATCCAAAAATAATCGAGTGGGAGTGATTTCTCAGCATTCGAGTCGTGGTAAGATCTGCGACTATTATAAGCTTTGATGACTGCGGGCGCGTCGCGCGCGATATCTTGCGCGCGAATGTAAGCCTCAGAGGGACAATCCGCCGTCCACCACCAGCATCGCGCCCGTGACGAAATCGTTTCCGTGCGTCAGGAACAGGATGGTGTCGGCATAGTCGACCGGCGTGCCGACACGCTTCAGCAGCGATTTTTCGACATGCTGCACCTTCTGCTCCGGCGTCCAGTCCAGCCAGGGGCTGTCCACGCCGCCCGGCGCGATGGCATTGACCCGGACCTCCGGCGCAAGGGCGCGAGCCAGGTTTCGCGTGAGGCTGGCGACCGCCGCCTTGGAGGCTGCATAGGCCATGCTGCTGCCGGCTCCGCCAAGCGCGGCGATCGAGGCCGTGTTCACCACCGCGCCTCTCGCCGCCTTGAGGGCAGGAGCCGCAGCCTTGGTGCAGCGGAATACCCCAACGAGATTGGTGGAGAGGATCGAATCCCACATCTCGTCGGTCACCAGGTCGAGCCGGGCCGGGGGAATGGTCTGGCGCGTGGCCGGCGTGCCGGCGTTGTTCACCAGCACATCGAGGCCGCCCAGGTCCGAAATGGCCTGCTCCACCATGCGTTCCGCCTCGCCGGGAACGCTGACATCGCCCGGCGCGCCGATGACACTCAGCCCCTCGGCGCGAAGCGCCTGGATCGCCTCGGCACCGCGAGGGTCATCCGGAAGATGATTGATCGCGACGGCAGCTCCCGCCCGCGCATAGGCTGTGGCGGCGCCGAGACCAATGCCCGAAGCGGCGCCGGTGATGAGAACCTTCTGACCGGCGAGATCGTAATTGGCGCGGCGAGCCATGGATGCCTCCGAGAATTGAGCCACCAGTCACTGCCGAAAAAAGGATGGGAATGCAATCTCCGAAGAAGCGCAGACCATGCGGGAGGAGTCGGGCGGTTGGAAAAAGAGGCCGATCGCGCCCGGTCGGACAGATGCTGAACCTGTCCGGCCGGCTGGCGACGCCGCCTCAATGAGGGCGCTCGGTTTCCATGCAGGCGCGCAACGCCATCTCGGTCAGCGCCACGATGTGCTGCTTCAGTTCCCTGTTTTCCCGGCGCAGCCGTCGGTTCTGGACGACGAGTTCATATGTCGTCTGGTCACTCAGGGCATCCGGTTCGCAAACGTTGCTTTCGCTTCGGTGCATCGCGGTCTCCTGCGTTGCCCCCCGCGATCAGGGTGGCCGTCCATAGTAAATGATGGGTTAACAATTCCGGTGGATATCAGGGAGCCGGGGCGCGGCTGGTCCGGCTAGCGGGATGGCTGCCGGCGCGAAACAGGACAGCATCCGCGACGCGCGGAAGGGGCCGGCGGCGTGCGAAATGCACCGTCATGCTGTTCACAGACGGCAAGTGCGCCGGTGGATTCGCGGCTGGTCGATGAGATTTGATCTGACGAAGTCCGGCGTCAGGTTCGAGAAGTCACGTTCGAGGAGCATCGACGCGAGCGACTCGGAGGTCGGAGCGGTTTCCCGTCGGCAACACGGCCGCGCGGAGCAGCCTAAAAACTCCAGAACAGCGCGATCAGCGGTGTGCCGAGGATCACGACCATGGCTGAAAGCGGTAGGCCGAGGCGCGGATAGTCCATGAACCTGTAGCCGCCGGCACCCATTACCAGCGTGTTGCACTGATGGCCAATGGGCGTGAGAAAGTCGCATGCCGCACCCACTGCCACGGCCATGAGGAAGGGATCGGGATTGAGCCCGAGCGCCTTGGCGAAGCTGGCTGCGATCGGCGCCATCACCAGTACCGTGGCGGCGTTGTTGAGAAAAGGTGTCACGGCCATTGCCGCGACCATGATGAGCGCCAGCATGCCCATGGGCGGCAGTACACTGCCGGCCTGGGAGAGCCAGCCTGCCAGCAGGTCCGTGGTGCCGGTGCTGCGCAGCGTGTCGCTGACGGGAATGAGAGCGGCGAGCATGACGAGGATGGGCATGTCCACCGCGCCGTAGGCTTCACGCAGGCTGAGCGCCTTGAGCAGCAGCAGGCTGACGGCTGCGCCGAAGAAGGCAATGGCCACCGGCACGACATTGAATGCGACAAGCCCCATGGCCACGGCCAGCACCAGCGCGGGAATATAGCGCCGCCGGCCGCGGCCGAACGGCAGTTGCCTTTCGGCCAGCGGCAATGCGCCAAGCTCTCCCAGAGCCTCCGGCATCGAACGCAGGTCGCCCTTGAATACGACGACATCGCCGGCCTTGAGCCGGACGTTGCCGAGCCGTTGCAAAATCCGCCGTCCGCTGCGGCTCACCGCAAGAAGGTTGATGCCATGAGCCTCGAACAGGCGAAGCTGCACCGCCGATTTGCCGACCAGCGCCGATTCTGACGTGACGATGGCTTCCATCACGCCGATGTCGTCGTCGGGCGTGTCGGCGGCCGTTCCGGATTCGTCATGGGCCAGCTTCAGCCCGCTTTCGGAAACCATGCGCTCCAGCGCGTCCGGCTCGCCCTGAAGAATGATGTTGGCGCCGGCCTCCAGCCGCGTGGTGTTGGGCGGCCGGTAGCTATGCCCCCGCCCGTGAATGAGATTGACGACATCGACCTCGCCTTCGCCGAGCTTTTCAAGATCGCCCACCGTCTTGCCGACAAAGGGCGAGTCCTCAGGAACGGTGAGTTCGGTCGTATAGGCTTCGATGTTGAATGCCGCATCCATCGTTGCGGCGCCCTTCCGGTTGGTCGGCAGTAGCCGCCATCCGAAGGCGAGAAACACTAGCCCGCCGAGGGCCAGGCCGATCCCGACCGGAGCGAAATCGAACATCTGGAACGGTTCGCCGGAGATTTCGCTCCGTACGCGCGAGACGATGATGTTCGGCGACGTGCCGATCAGCGTGACGATGCCGCCGAGCAGGGCGCCGAAGGACATCGGCATCAGCAGATGCGCGGGTGAGGTGTTGTTCTTGCGGGCCAACTGGAAAGCGACCGGCATCAGCATCGCCAGCGCGCCGATATTTTTGACGAATCCGGACAGCACCATGACGGTGGCCGTCAGCGCGACCACCTGCGCCGTGGTGCTGGACAGATACGGCGCCACGGGCCGGATAAGCTGAGCGATGATCCCGGATTTCTGGACCGCGGCGCTAACCAGCAGGGCCGACGCGACGATGATGACGATATCGTCCGAAAAGCCGGAGAATGCCTTGTCAAACGGGACGATGCCCGCCGCGAGACCGGCGACCAGCGAAATCAGCGCAACGAGATCGTAGCGCAGCCGTCCCCAGATGAATAAGGCCATGGTCCCGGTCAGCACGAGACAGGCGAGAATCTGGGGCTGTGTCATTCAGATATCCGGCAGGAACCGCCCTCCAACGGGAATCAGGGCTTGGGGTTCCATGTCGATATTGCGGGCAGAGCGGCGAGGCGGCAATCGCGATCTGCGGGAAGCTTCAGTGAGAATAATGCCGCGAGCCTATTCGGGCAGATCGGGGATCGGGCGGGCGGTGAGCTGGAAGAACGCCGCGGAGCCGGAACATGGCGTTCGGCTCCGCGACGGTTCTCGGGCTTATTCGGCGGCGGCAAGCCGGCTGGTGGATTGGGCCGCATCGTCGAACGTCAGGAGCCGTTCGCCATCGGCGTCCCGGATCCAGGTCGGGAGGCCCATGTCGCCGAGCAGGTCGAGAAAGGGCCGCGGCGGCAGTTCTTCGACATTGGCCATGGTGCGAACATCCCAGACGCCTGTTGCGATCAGGATGGCGGCCGCAGCCGCAGGGACACCCGCCGTATAGGAGATGCCCTGGCTTTCGACCTCCTCATAGGCCTCCTTGTGGTCGGCAACGTTATAGATGAAGATCTCTCGCGGCTCGCCATTATAGGTGCCGCGCACCACATCGCCGATGCAGGTCTTGCCGGTATAGTCCGGCGCGAGCGAGGCGGGGTCCGGCAATACGGCCTTCACGACCTTGAGCGGCACCACCTCCTGGCCTTCCGCCGTGCGGACGGGCTGTTCGGAGAGCAGACCAAGATTCTTCAACACCTCGAACACAGTGATGTAACGGTCGCTGAAGCCCATCCAGAAGCGGATGTCCGGCACGTTCAGATTGCGGGACAGCGAATGGATTTCGTCGTGGCCGGTCATGTAGGTCGTGGAGCGGCCGACGACAGGAAGATCCCAGTCCTTGCGGATCTCGAACATCCTGTTCGATGTCCACTTGCTGTCCTGCCAGGACCAGACCTGCCCCGTGAATTCACGAAAGTTGATCTCGGGGTCGAAATTCGTTGCGAAATAGCGGCCATGGCTGCCGGCATTCACATCGACGATGTCGATGGAATCGATGCTGTCGAAATATTCGTCCAGCGCCAGCCGCGCATAGGCGTTGACCACGCCGGGATCGAAGCCTGCACCGAGAATGGCCGTGACACCGGCCTTCTCGCACTCAGCCCGCCGCTTCCATTCGTAGTTGTCATACCATGGCGGCGTTTCGCAGATCTTGAGCGGATCTTCGTGAATTGCGGTATCGATATAGGCGGCGCCGGTCGCGAGACAGGCAGACAGCACCGCCATGTTCAGGAAAGGGGAACCGACGTTGATGACGATCCGTGTGCCGGTCTTGCGGATCAGGTCCGCCGTACGCTCCACGTCGAGCGCATCAAGCGCATGCGCTTCGAGGCGGGCCTTGGTCTTGAGCGCACCCTTCTCGCGCACCGACCGCACAATATCCTCGCATTTGGAGAGAGTGCGGGAGGCGATATGGATGTCGCCCAGGATGTCGCTGTGCTGCGCGCATTTGTGAGCAACCACGTTGGCCACACCGCCGCCGCCGATGATGAGCACGTTCTTTTTCATTTGATCCAAACACCTCCTTGTTGTTCCCGGCACCGTGAAACGGCGGTCAGGACAAGCTTTCCAGATAGTCTTCGTAGGAAAAATCGCGGATGACGCGCGTGCTGCCGTCGAGTTCCCGCAGGGCGATCGACGGCATTTGCACGCCGTTGAACCAGTTTTTCTTCACCATGGTGTAGCCGGCTGCGTCCTGGATCGAGATCCGGTCGCCGACTTTCAGTTCGCGATCGAAGGCGAACTCACCAAAGATGTCGCCCGCAAGGCAGGACTTGCCGCAGACGAGATATCGACGCTCTCCCGCGTCGGGGCTGATCTTCGCATTCTGGCGATAGATCAGAAGGTCGAGCATGTGGGCCTCGACCGAGCTGTCCACGATGGCAAGATCCTTGCCGTTGAACAGCGTGTCCAGCACGCTGACTTCCAGCGTGGTGGTGTTGGTGATAGCCGCTTCGCCGGGCTCCAGATAAACCTGCACGTCGTGGCGCTGCGCAAAATCGCGAAGCCGGTCGCAGAAGGCGTCGAGCGGATAGCCGTCGCCGGTGAAGTGGATGCCGCCGCCGAGGCTGACCCAGTCGATCTTCGCAAACAGGTTCCCGAACCTGTCCTCGAGATTGCTAAGCATCCGGTCGAACAGCTTGAAATCGCCGTTCTCGCAGTTGTTATGGATCATGACGCCGTTGATCAGATCGAGCGCGGACGCGATCCGCTCCGGGTCCGTTTCGCCGAGGCGGCTGAACGGCCGCGCAGGGTCGGCAAGATCGAACCCGGACGAACTGAAACCCGGATTGATCCGCAGGCCGCGGCTCAGTGCGCCCGTGCGATCGGCAAAGCGGCGGAGCTGCCCGAGCGAATTGAAGATGATCTTGTCGGCATGCCCGATCACGACGTCGATTTCGTGGTCGGCATAGGCGACGCTATAGGCGTGCGTCTCGCCGCCGAATTTCTCTCGGCCGAGCCTGACCTCGTTGAGTGAGGAGGAGGTGGTGCCGTCCATGTGTTCGCGCATGAGGTCGAACACCGACCAGGTCGCGAAGCATTTTAGGGCAAGCAGGACCTTCGCGCCGCTGCGCTGGCGCACGGTGTCGATGATCTGCAAATTGTGCAGCAGCCGTGTCTTGTCGATCAGATAATGGGGCGTGGGGATCATCGATAGCCGGAAGTTGATGTGAGAAATGCGACTGGAGCCGCCGGGCCGGCGGTTCCATGAAAGAGACAGAATTCGCGCGAGTACGCTGGGCGCGTCCGCGGATTCAGGTCCTGAATGTCGGGTCTAGGGTGCTGAGCAGCCGCTGTCGCGACACAGCCGAAGCGTTGCGACACTACTGCCGTGAATCCCGCTCCAGCCGTGCAACCGGGCTTCGGCGAAAGGGCGGAAAACGGACGCTATGGTGCGCGCTGTGCGGTGGCCACCCCGCAATACGGCCGGCAATGTCTCGGCGCGCGCAATCCTCGCGCGCGAGGCAAAGTTGTCTTCCGTTTGGGAGGCGTTTAGCGAGTATACGCCCATCCCCAATTGGAAAATGGTGACATGGGACATGTCGCCCTCCCAACCAGCAGATGAAAGCCGAACCAGGCTGATGGCTGTATATAACATCTCTGCCGGATTCTACAATCCGGTGCGGCATTTCGCGCCATTGCCCACCCGGCGAAAAGCCGCCCGCGGCATTCACCCTGGATGCCGCAGGTGCCAGTCGGTGACCTGCTGATAGGCGTGGCCGAGGCGCAGCAGCAGCGGTTCCGCGAGCGGCGGACCGGCCAGTTGCAGGCCGATGGGCGTCCCGTTTTCCGAGAAGCCGCAGGGGAGGGTGAGGGAAGGCGTGCCGGCGACATTGATGAAGGCGGTGAAATAAGCCAGCGTACCGGGGCCGGGTTGCAGATAGGCGGCGACCTTGTCGGCCTCCGGGATGACGATCGGTGAGGCCGGAACCATGACGGCGTCGACGGCGTCGAACAATCGCAGATAAGCCTTCTTGAAGGTTTCCCGTGCCACACGCTCGTCTTCGGGCTCGTCCGGGGCGGCCATGAATTGCTCCAGCGCAGCGCCGAACCAGGGGCCGTAGCGGTCCTGGTGCTGCCGATACAGCGCCTCATGCGCTTTCGCGGCCTCGCGGAGCATCGACTCGCGGAAATTCGTGAGCAGGGGTTCCAGGTCGGGAAAGGTGATATCGGCGAGCGTGGCGCCGGCGCTTTCCATCGTGCGTGCGGCCCGCTGCGTTGCTTCCGCCACCTCGCTCGCCACGCCGCGTGTGCAGAAGGTCCGGTCGATCCCGATGCGGAGGCCGCGCGCGCCCTCGGCCCCGGCAAGCGCGGCCAGGGCGCCGGAATTGGGGGCCGTGAGGGAGGTCGGATCGTTGGCGTCGTGGCCGGCGATGGCGTCGAACAGGATGGCGACGTCCTCCGCGGAGCGTGCCATGGGGCCGATGGTGTCGCGCGATTCCGCCAGCGGGAAAACACCGTAGCGGCTGACGCGCCCCCAGGTGGTTTTCAGTCCCGTGACATTGTTCGCGGCGGAGGGGAGGCGGATCGAGCCGCCCGTATCGGACCCCAGCGTGCCGAAGCAGAGCCCGGCGGCGGCGGCCACGCCGGAGCCTGAGGAGGAAACCCCGGTCCAGAGCGCCTCGTTCCAGGGGTTGCGCGGTGTCGGCATTTCCGGATGGTGCATCAGGCCGGCTCCCTCCGTCATGCTCAGCTTGCCGAGCAGGACCGCGCCGGCCTCCCGCAGTAGCGTCACCACCGTCGCGTCGTAGTCAGGTGCCCAGTCGCGAAAGATGGCCATTCCCGAGGATGTCGGGATGCCCTGCGTGAAGCAGAGATCCTTCACGGCCACCGGCACGCCGTGGAGCGGCCCCCGCCGGCGGCCGGCTGCCAGCTCGGCGTCCGCCTGCTGCGCCTGCGCGCGTGCAAGATCGGCGGTTACGGTGCAGAACGCCTGAAGGTGCGGATTCATACGCGCGATGCGAGCCAGGAGATGCTCGGTCACGGCCAGCGATGTGGCGTCGCCCTTCTGGATGGCGGCGCCGATTTCGCGGATGGACAGAAATTCGATGTCGGTCAGATGCACTTCGGGCTCCGGTGAAATGAGGTGGTGCTGAAAATGAAACCGGTCTCTGACGTAGCGGAAGGGTGATGAGGAACGGTCTGCCTCAATCATCGATCCCGCAGATCATGACCGCACAACACCGCGAGAAGTCAATTCCATGGGGTAATGACGAGGTCAGCGGGTGTGAAATGCGGGTCTTGAAATGGCGAATGCGAGCACCATATTGGGATCATCGATCGCGCGGTCGCCGTCACGGATGTACTGGCTGCTTGACTGCGCGAGACGTAAACCCGCCCGGGAGACCGTGGCGGGTTTTTCGTCGTCCGGGAAGGTGTCGGCGGGCGCGTGGCGGAATACGCGCCCGCCGGGGTATGAGCGATGTGACGGTTATGGAATGAATCTCGAATCCGGGAGACAGTCGGCTGGGTCAACCCGGTCGAACAGGAAATCAATCCGGCGGCCGGAGTTGGGCTTCCTGAACGTCGATCTCGATGGACATCGTTCGGCTGAACGACCCGCCCGGCGCGAGCGCCACCATGCCAGGCTTGTCCATCACATCGCCGGCGAAGCCTTCCGGGCAGTGATGGCCCTGCCAGGGCTCGATGCAAAGATAGCGGCCGCCCGGCCGCATCCATAGTGCCAGCGTCGGACAGTCGAAACCGACGCGCACACCTGTATGACCCGGCACGCCGAACCAGACCGACCGGCTGGCGACATCTTTGAATACGATGGCGTCGTTGCGAAACAATTCAGGATCCAGCGCCAGCCGTCGTTCCATCACGGGATTTGCCGCGGTCGCGCCACTTAAGTATCCTCCGACGATACGGTGGACGGAGCTGGACTCATCCACCATGAAATCTACCACATAGGCTGTCGATGCCACGGCCGGCGCAGCGGGAGACGGCCAGGCAAATCCGGGATGGAAGCCGACCGAAGCAACGGCGGGGCCGTCATCGACATTGATGATGGTCGCGGTCTGGTGCAAGACGCCATCGACGAGCGTAAAATCCACGTCCAGTTGCAGATCGAACGGAAACTGCCGGCGCTTGTCGTCATCGGGCGCAAGCCGGAGCCGGGCTGACGATGGGGTTCGTTCCATCACCTGATAGATCGAACGGGGACCGAAGCCATGGCCATTCGGCGCGGGATAGATCTTTCCCTGATGGCGCAACTCGTTGTTGGCGCACCGGCCAATGAACGGAAACAGGATCGGTGCGCGCCGGTTCCAGATCGCGGGATTGCCCTGCCACAGCCATTCCCGCCCGATCCTGTCGCGCAGCGACATCAGCTCGGCGCCATAGGGTGAGATGGTGACGGACAGGTGGTCGTTTCCGATTGCGATCAGCTCTGCGGCCTCGTGCATATCAGGCGTTTGCGCGGACGCGCTGCTCGATCCAGGCATAGGTTTTCTCCAGTCCCTTGACGAGGGGCTGGGACGGCTTCCAGCCGAGCTTCTGTTCGATCAGGCGGTTGTCGGAGTTGCGGCCGCGCACGCCGACGGGACCGGGGATGTTGTTCTTGCGGATGTCCTTGCCGGCGATATCCGCGACGATGTCCACGAGCTGGTTGATCGAGACCATCTCCTCGGAGCCGATATTCACCGGGCCCTCGAAGCCGGAGCGCAACAGCCGCGTCGTGCCTTCC
>DATMEW010000112.1:0-23603 GCA_035556495.1 Xanthobacteraceae bacterium
AAGCACAGGGAAGCGAAGAGTGCATCATCTATGGCGATTGTGATTTGTCTTTGATAATTCATATCAAGATGCAGCAAGACCTGGTTGGTCATTATAATAAGTCCGATATTTTTCAGCTTCACCTCAACCGAACTGCGCCGCAGATCTACGCGACATATACAGGAATAGAAGGAGAAAAATCCAAGAAGCCGGCCCCTGTGTCTGAGAGAAAATTGCCGAGCTTAAATGCTCCATCTCCGCTTCTCCCGTTCAACAAGAGTATCGTGGAAGAGAATTAGTCAGGCGTTCTTGTAATTTATTTAGTTTATCAGAGGGAAGGCTCGTCCAATCACGAATGCGAGCCTTGCCTCTCTTTGCTAGCTATCATTTTAGCTCAGTTTCTATCGAATTCGCGCGCAGCACGAAACTCAACCATCGTTATTGGTGGCGGATTCACGGCATCGAGATCGCCGCTGAGCTCCCGATGAAAATGTGCGCTATTCTCGGCGATGATGCATCGGCGCGTGTTATCGTGATCGAGAAACTTCACGTGATTGGCCCTGAGTTTGGAGTAGATTCGCGTCCAGTCGTCACCAGACGCTGCAATCGCAAAGCGTTGAATGTATGCTTAGTATTTCTGTGGAATAAATTGACTCTGAGGGTGTCTACACGACGGAGGGGAGGCGGGCCGAAAGTCTGTCCGTAGTATGAACTGGCGGAGTGCAGGCTAGCGAACTCATGAGTCTATTGCCTGGCGTGCGCGATCCTTGAGGCAGGCTCCGCGTCGGTCGGGATCCGCGCATGGTCTGTTGAGTCCGGTGTGGCCTGCTTGATAAGCAGGACGCCGATCGAGCGCATGGGTTTGGACGTGCGATTCCGTGGCTAGTATCTTTATCCATTTTGCGGAGCGATCTGGTCCACCCCCGATCAGGATATCGGTGCGTTTCCTGCACGCGCGCTTGTGCGGTTCATGCGCAACCACGGTCTTTTGTCACGTAGCGAACATCATCAGTGGTGGACGGTGGACGGCGGCTCGGTCCGCTATGTCGACCGGTTGGCTGCGGCGCTTGGCCGGGGTGGCGTCGATCTGCAGCCTGGATCGCCCGTGCGGTCGGTCGCGCGATCGGGCAATTCTGTGGCTCTGCGCGCTGAGAGGGCGGAAGCCGAAGAATTCGATCATGTCATTCTTGCCACTCACCCCGATCAGGCGTTGGCGATGCTGAGCGACACCGATGCGTCCGAACGCTCAACTCTATCGGCCATCCGCTTCCTGTCCAATCACGCCATCTTGCATGCCGACCCATCCGTGATGCCTCAGCGTCGCCGTTGCTGGAGTTCATGGGTCAGCTGCCGCGATGCGAGGTCTGCCGGTGTAGAGGTCAGCTACCGGATGAATCGGCTTCAGAATATTCCCGAAGATGATCCGCTTTTTGTCGCGCTGAATCAGCATCGCGGCATCGATCCGCAACTGATCTACGATCGAGCCACGTTCCGGCATCCGGTTTTCGAGCTGGCGGCGCTGGACGCGCAAGCGCGAATTGCAGTGATGCAGGGCAACCGCAACACCTGGTTTGCCGGAGCTTGGCTGCGCAACGGCTTTCACGAAGATGGCTTTGCCAGCGCCATGCGCATCGCACGCCGGTTACTGCCTGCGTCGGTGCTGTCATGACACTAGCCGAGCGCCTTGAGGCAGGGGAGGTGCTGGCGATGGCTGCACCGGTCACTCATGTCCGATTTCTGGAATACTGGTTCAACCCGAACAGTTTCTGGATGCTACTCGATGGCGATGCACCGGTCTCCGTGATTGCCGAGGTCAGCAACACCTTTGGCCAGCGTCACAGCTACCTGGTCCCGAGGCCGATTTGCAGATAGGCGATTGGTGGCTGCTGCCACGATTGGCGCTGCGCGGCGACGTAGGATTGGGTGAAGGTTGGATCGCCGGCGACTGGCACAGCGAGACCCTGGAAGATACTCTGTCGCTCGCCCTGCGCAATCTGAACCTTCGCGCCGAGTGGGGCGAGCCGCGGCGATTTCAGGCGATGCGGATGCGGTTGGTTGACCGGCTGGTACGGTTGAACAGCCTGCGCGGATCGAAGCGAAACATTCGTGCGCATTATGATGTGGGCAATGAGTTCTATCAGCGATGGCTTGATCCCGGCATGACCTATTCCTCGGCGCTGTTTGGGGAAGGCGATGATCTGCCGCGTGCCCAGGCCCGAAAGAACGGGCGCATCTTGTCCCATTGGCATCTGGCGAAAGTCGGCTGGAAATCGGCTGCGGCTGGGGCGGGTTTGCTGAAACTGCCGCCGAGCGCGGCCATGACGTAACCGCAATCACGCTTTCACCTTCACAAAAGGGCTATGCCGACGCCCGGCTCGATGGCCGTGCTGAGATTCGGCTTCAGGATTATCGGCAGGTGACGGGCCGATTTGACAACATTGTGTCGATCGAGATGATCGAGGCGGTAGGCGAGCGCTGTTGGCCAACTTAATTCGCCATCCTCAAGGCACGGCTGGCGGTGCGTGGGCGGGTGGTCTTGCAGGCGATCACTGTTCCGGACGCCGAGTTTTCTGTATATCGTGGCCGTTCCGATTTCATCCGTCAGCACGTCTTCCCCGGCGGTATGCTGCCTTGTTCCGCCATCATCGCCCATGAGGCGGCAAAGGCAGGGCTGCGAGGGCTGCGTGTGCGTGATAGCCATGCCTTTGGACAGGACTACGCCCGCACATGCCGGATCTGGTGGAAGACGATGATGCAACGACGCTCGCGCATCCAGCGAATTGGCTATGACGAGACCTTCCTGCGCGGCTGGCAGTTTTATCTGGAAGGTTGTGCGGCGCACGTTTGCGACCGCAGGCTGCGATGTTGTTTCAGGTAACGCTTGGCCATTCGGATGAGATCGGTTGAATGGCGGTTCCAGGTATCCTTTGGCTGACACGCGATTTCCGTCTGCATGACAGCCCTGCGCTTTTAGCCGCGCTTGCAGACGGACCGCTGCTGCCGGTGTTTTTTATCGACCGGCTGACCATGGCTCAGGGCGCGGCCAGCCGCTGGCGGCTGGAGCGGGCGCTGAAGGCTTTTGATAAGTCCCTGCAAGCTCGCACCGGCAGCAAGGGCATCACCGTCTTGCGCGGTGAGCCGGATGAACTCCTGCCGGCGCTGATGGAACGGCTGGGCGCGCTCAGGCTTCATCAGACGGATTGGCCTACCCAGGAAATGCGAGCGTTGCAGGATCGGGTCCGCGAGGCGCTGCATCCTGTGGACGCCCGGCTGATCCTGCATCAAGGGCATCTTTTGGTGGACCCCGGGAAGATCCGCACCAGCAATGGCGACGTTTATCGGGTTTATTCACCGTTCGCACGCGCGGTGCGGCGGCTCGGCTCGGACCGGCTTTCGCGTGATGCACCCCGACACATCACGGCCTTCACCGGAGCCCTCGACGGGCTTGATCTGAATACGATGGATCTGGCTCCGGACCTGAGTCGTGGTCGAACCGCATTGGAACGATTTGCCATGCCAGCGGGTGAGGGAGCCGCGCTTGCCCGGCTGGACGACTTCCTTGAACGCGCCTCTGGCTATCCCGACGGTCGCGACCGTCCTGATCTCGAGGCGACCTCGGGCCTGTCCGAACATCTGGCGCTGGGCGAAATCAGCCCGCGCACGCTATGGGCGCGGGCCGTGCTGCGAGCCGAAATATCGCCTGAACACGCGGCCGGCATCGACAAGTTCCTGTCCGAGGTGATCTGGCGTGAATTCTCCTGGCACCTGATGGTGGAATTTCCAAATCTGCCCGTTGCCTGCTGGCGGACCGAATGGGAAAATTTTCCATGGCGCAAGGGCGGTCCAAGCCTGATCGGTTGGCAGCGAGCGCAAACCGGGGTCGCCCTGGTCGATGCCGGACTGCGGCAGATGTGGCTGACGGGACAGATGCACAACCGCGTTCGCATGGTGGTGGCAAGCTGGCTGACCAAGCATCTTCTGATCGATTGGCGCGCAGGGCTCGCGCATTTCGCCGATTGCCTGACCGATTGGGATCCGGCTGCCAATGCGATGAACTGGCAATGGATGGCGGGATGTGGTCCCGACGCTGCGCCTTATTTCCGCATCTTCAACCCTGACAAGCAGGCGCAGCAATACGATCCTCGAGGCGACTATCGTCGGCGCTGGCTTGCCGGGTTCGACCTTTGCCCAGATCCTGATGCGGCTTTATGGGTGGAAAGCACTCCGCGCGCCTGGGGCGCAGGACAATGGCATGCCGGTCCGTCTTCCATGCTGACGGAGGGCCGTGAGGCTGCGTTGGCGGCACTGGCACATTTCCGCGCCACAACATCGGAGAGCTGAAATGAATGATCGAATGGTCAGGATTGTCGTCCTGCTCCTCGCTTTGGCCTTTGCGGTGTCGCCTTTCTTTTCGAACGGCTTTGGTGGCTTTTACCGTGAAAGCTTCCCCGTACAAGCGGATCGCTGGCCGGCACAGCCGGTCGGATGGGCCTTTTCCATCTGGGGCGTGATTTATCTTTGGCTGATCCTTGCCGCCGCATGGGCGCTGTGGCGGCCGGCAACGATGCCGGAATGGGGGCGCGCTGGCTGGCCGCTTGGCGTCAGCCTGCTCGTTGGCGTCTTCTGGATCGAGGCTGCAATGCGATCTCCGCCGATAGCCACAGTGATGATCCTGGTGATGGTGGCGGCGGCGATCATGGCGATGTTGCGGGCCGGTCCCGGCTGGCGCGAATGGGCGCCTGTAGGCCTTTATGCCGGCTGGCTTACCGCTGCATCAGGGGTGGCGGTGTCTGTCGTGGCGACTGGTTACGGAATATTTTCACCGCGAGTTGCCGCAATAGCGTTGATTGTTTGTGTTCTGATCGCGGCCATCGCGGTGTCCACAGTTCGTCGGCGCGTCTGGACGTATCGGGCCGGGGTGATCTGGGCGCTGTTCGGAGTCATTGTAGCGAATGCCGCTGCCGGTGACTGGGTGATCGTCACGATCTGTGGTGCGGGCATTTTGGTTCTTGGCCTGTTCGACCGCTTTACGACCAGATCCAGTCGTCGTTGACCTCAAACAAATCATGGCTCCGGCCGAATGGTGAGGTCGCTTTGCGATATGCATCTGTCGAAATGGCAATGCGCTTCATTAGAATAAAGACCGCCGATCCCTCACATGCTCGCATTTGACAAGGCGCCAGAATGGATCGAAAGCGTAATCAAAAGTAATCGATAAGAGGCAGATAATGATCGAGGAACTGTTCGCGCGCAACAAGGCCTGGTCCGAGGAGCGAGTGGCCGAAAGGCCGGATTACTTCGCTCGCCTCTCCAACCTTCAACAGCCGGAATATCTATGGATCGGCTGCTCCGACAGTCGCGTGCCCGCCAATGTCATAACCGGCTTGGAGCCGGGCGAGGTTTTCGTACATCGCAATGTTGCCAACCTCATCCATCCAACGGATCTAAATATGCTTTCGGTTGTGGAGTTCGCGGTCCAGCAATTGCAGGTGCGGCATATCATCATCTGCGGACACTATGGCTGCGGCGGGATTCGCGCCGCTGTCAGCGGCGAGAATTCTGGATTGATCGATCATTGGCTGCAACCAATCCGTGACGTTGCCGATGCGCAACCCTCCTGTCCCGAGTGCGGGCACTGGAACGACAGTCAACTGGACAATCTCTGCGAGAAATCTGTCGCCGAGCAAGTCAAGCGCCTCTCGCGGACTCCGGTGATACAAAATGCCTGGAAGGCCGGGAACAAGGTGACGATTCACGGCTGGGTTTATGGCCTGAAAGATGGGCTGCTTTCGAATCTCGATTGCACGATCAGCGGACCGTAGGCCGAAGAGCGATCTGTCTTCGTTACGAGCAGATCGGTTCTTTCATGTGCAGGATGAAGGATTTTGCGAATTTAGGTATCTGCGAATGGCTGGCGCGGGAGACCGCAGTAGCGCGCCTGTGCGGCCTGCGAAGGGTTCCGTTGTGCGCCGTTTTCTGGTTCCAGGATGGCCGTGACGTCACCTTTCTCCCAGGGCGCGCGGACCATTTTCGATACTAGCGCCAGTCTCGGCTCTGGCCCTTTGGCGCCGATAGGTTCCTGGCACGGTCCGAAAAGCGACGTTGATGCGATTCCAGCCGTTGATCGCGATGATCGCCATGGTCAGCTCTACTAACTCGGTTTCATTGAACTGCGCTCTGGCTTGTGCAAAAATCTCGTCGGAGATCGATCCGTTAGCCAATTGTGTCACCGCTTCGGTCCAGGCGAGCGCGGCGCGTTCGCGCTCGGAATAGAAGGGACATTCGCGCCAGGCGCTGAGAAGGTAGAGGCGCTGCTCAGTCTCACCTGTGGCTCGGGCATCCTTGGTATGCATGTCCATGCACCAGGCGCAACCATTGATCTGGGATGCTCGGAGTTTGACCAGCTCCAGCAATTTTTCTTCCAATGCGCAAGCTTCGACATGGGTTTGGAGTGCCAGCAGGGCCCTCATTGCGTCAGGGGCCACCCTTTGAGGATCAAGCCGTGCTTTCATGATCGTTTTCCTTCCATCAAACAGTCCTGTCCCCGTCATTCCATGGATTTGCGCGCGTCGTTCCTAGCGATAGCCGACGGACATGACGTAGTCTTTGAGCAATTCTTCCTCATGCTCGATATCCGACAGCAGCGCTTCCAGCGCATCGGCCGCAAAAAGCAACCCGAGCGGCCGGCGCTGGCCATCGATGACTGGAATGCATAGCAGGCGGTTCTGCTTCATGATGGCCCACACATCCTGAAGCACCTGGTCTGGTGCACAGGAAACGACGGTCGTCTTCATGACCTGGGCACAAAGCGTCTTGCAGGCGCACCCGTCGCAATGCTGAATCTGGCGCACGATATCGGTTCGCGTGATGACGCCGACCATCACGCCTTCGGCATCGCACACAATGGCCATATGCCTGGCATCATCGGACAGCAACGCTGCCGCTTCCGTCAGCTGCTGGTCGTTGCCGATGACCAGGAGTCGCCGGCGGATTTCCGGTAGAAGCCTGTAGACGCGCGTCATCATGACCGTTTCCTGGTGCCCGCACCATGATGGGTTTTCTCAGGAGACGCGGACGAGCTTCGCTCGTGGAAAGTGAGTTCCGGAATGCGGCCGATCCAGGCAGGAGGGTCACTTGCTGGAAACGACGCCCATGAGGCTTCCAGCACGTCATCCCAGTCGGCTTTTCCAGCCGCGTCCGAGGCAACGGTGACGTCAGCTCCGTGGCCTGTCTCAGATCCGAGGTGAGTTGGCATTGCATCCCTCCTGACAGCAGCGGAAATGGTGCAACCGCTGACAATCATAGACCGTCACGTACAGGGTGCAATGGTCGACCGGATATCTCGTCTTCAGGGCTTGGGAGCAGAGGGAACATTCCGATCGATCGATCGTTTTATTCTTGTTGGAGGATTGCTATGACCAAATTTTCTGTGGGCGATCATGTGAGTTGGAACTCGGAGGCAGGAAGGGTCAGCGGCCGGATTATCCGGGTCCATCACGGGGATTTTGATTATAAGGGCCATCGGCATAGAGCCTCGCGGGATGAGCCGCAATATGAGATAAAAAGCGACAAGAGCGATCACATAGCCGCACACAAGGGCTCCGCACTGGAAAAGATGGATTGACGGCAGCACGCTTCACCACGATCGGACATTCCAACCGCGAGCTTGCGGAATTCCTCGCCATGATCAGCGAGGCGCATATCGACCTGCTCGTCGACGTCAGGGCTTTTCCTCGCTCACGCACCAATCCTGTCTTCAATATTGAACGGTTGGGCCCGGTCTTGATGCGCCTCGGCATCGATTATCGCCACTGTCCTGCACTTGGCGGTCGCCGCAAGAAGCAAAGCTTTATCGGACCGGAGGTGAATGCGCTCTGGCGCGTCCAGAGCTTTCATAATTACGCCGATTATGCATTGAGCGACGAATTCAATTCTGCGTTCCGCGATCTGGTTGGCTGGGGAGATGATCATCGAATAGCGTTGATGTGCTCGGAGGCGGTATGGTGGCGATGCCATCGCCGCATTATCACCGACTATCTCCTGCTGAACGGCCACGCCGTCGACCATCTCATGGCGCCCGGAAAGATCGAGGTGGCGAAGCCAACCCAAGGGGCCTGCAAAACAGATTCGGGAAAAGTCGTTTATCCGGCCCCTGAAACGACGCAGAGCCGGCTGCTGATCTGAATGCCGTATCGTGTCGGTGAATAGGGGACCAGACGCCAACACCCACTGGAAGGTTCTGGCCAGCAGGGTTAAAAAGCTGAGAAACACGGCGAAGCGCCCGACAAGAAGACTATCTACCGCGCTTATGTGGTCGATGCCGACCGACACTGATCGGATCGGTGGGGCTCCAGGACCTCATCATAGCGCCCGCCGGCATCCAGATCATACGGTCCGCGTGGACGACGACGTCGAAGACGCTTGCGCGCAAGATCGTCCGCTATGACGTGATCACCCCGCCTGTGATCGACGCGCAGGAGCGGCTGGTCGGCATCATCATTCATGACGATGCGTCCGACGTGCTGGAAGTGGAGGCGACTGGGACTTTCCGCGGCGGCCGCGACATCGCGATCGTGATTGCCCTGTGGATGGTGGTGATCGTCATCGTCGGCAGCATGGTCGCCATGCTGCTGCCCTTCATCGTCAGCCGCTTCCGGATGGACCCGTCGACCGCCTGCGCTCCGCTCGTGACTTCGATCCCAGATGTCACGGGCGTCTTGATCTATTTTTCGATAGAAAAAGCAATTCTATCGTTGCCCTGATCAGAAAACTTGAGACTGTTGGTCGCAACAAGGTGCTTTCCGCGTGCTCAGCACCTATGTTGTCTGCGAACAATTGAAGAGATCATGGCGCGGTTGGGTCACATATTCAAAGGAATATATTCAATCGAGCAGCCCATCGAATCTGATTATCCGGCAGCATCAACAAGGAGGCTTCATGTTGTACGTAGACATTCCCACGCGAAGCGAATTCGCAGCTCTGTCTAGCGCGCGCGCGGATGCCTGCGTTTCGATCTATCTGAAGACCACGCCTGTCACCCAGGAGGTCGGGGCTTCGCGGATCGAGTTCGGCAATCTCATGCGCGAAGCCCAGTCGCAGCTTCAGGAATCGGGCTTCGACAAGCGGCGACTTGCGACATTGTTCGATGGTCTAAGTGACCTCCTGGATGACGACGAATTCTGGCGCTATCAGGCCAATAGCCTGGCCGTGTTCGCAACGCCGGACTCGATCCGGGCCTATCGTTTGGCCAATGATCTGCTCTCATTGGTGCAGGTCTCGGACCGCTTCCACCTCAAGCCGTTGCTGCGCGCCATCACCTTCCCACACTCGGCTTTCATCCTCGCGCTATCGGAAAATGCTGTGCGCCTGGTGGAGATGCACGCCGATCTGCCGCCCGAGGTGGTAAAGGTTCCTGACATGCCGAAGGACGCGGCCTCATCGGTAGGCAAGTCGACCTTGAACGATCGTACCTTCAGCGGCCGCATTCATGGCTCCGAGGGACAGAACGTTCGCTTGCAGCAATATGTGCGGAAAGTCGACGCCGCGCTCCGCCAGGTTCTGTCCGGCCGTGAGACCCCGCTGGTATTGGCCGCCACCGGCAGGGTGGCATCGATCTTCGCCCATACTTGCTCCTATCCCCATTTCCTGAAGGACACCATCGCCGACAGCCCGGACCAGTTCACAGAAGCCGAGCTGACGAGCAAGGCCCGGCCAATTCTGGACAATGCCTATACCGCCGAGATCGCAGAAATCCACGCATTGTTCGAAAAGCGCGCGGGCGAAAGCCGAACGACGACCGACATATCGGATGCGGCGCGGATCGCGACTTTCGGTGGCATCGATACTTTGCTGATTGATATCGATACCACCGTTCCCGGCTTTGTCGATGACGAGAGCGGCGCCGTGACTTTCGTGGATAAAGATGACGCAAAGGCTTACGGCGTCGTCGACGAGATCGCGGCGCGCGCGCTGGCGAGCGGCGCCCGTGTTATGGGCGTGCGGCGCGATGATATTCCGGGAAAGGGTGAATTGGCAGCAGTTCTACGCTATCCGGTCTAGCAATAGTGGGAGGAGCTGATCACTCAACTCCTCCCAGAATATCAGGAAAGCCGGCGTGACGATCAAAACAATAATTGCAGCGATCGCCCTTGAAAATGGCGAGCAGCGGGTGGCGCGCCGCGCGATCCGGCTTGCAGCAGACCATGGGGCCAGACTCGTGCTGGCTCACGCAATCGAGAGCCTTCCGGAAGCCGACTCCAATCTTCCGTCTCAGGCCAATCAGGAGGCGGTTGCCAACGTGCTGTCGGCCGAAGCTATAGCATCACTGAAGCAAATGGCCGAGAGCGCGACCGTCCAGACAGAAATCAAAGTGGAATGCGGCAAAGCCGGCCAGTTGATCGAGCGCCTGATCCGCGACCACGCTGCCGATCTGCTGGTCATTGGACCCGGAAAGCCTCAAAATCTGCGCGAGAGGATATTCGGTTCGACTGCGGACCGTGTCGTCCGCGCCGGTTTATGCCCCATCGTGATCGTCAAGCGCGCGACCGACGAGCCATATCGCCGTGTGATCGGGGCGATCGACTTCTCACCGATGTCGTTTGCGGCGGTACGGACCGCCATGCAAATAGCCCCGTCGGCGAAACTTGAATTGATTCACGCTCTCGAGATTCCGCTTAGCTTTGAGCAGGCTATGCGGAAGGTGGGAACCTCTCAAGCCGAGATCGACCAATACCGCCAAGCCAAAGCCCGATCTGTTTACGTAGAATTGCGTTCAATCCGTGCCGATCTCGCTGTAGCTGGAAAAATGCGGGTCGTTCGAGGCGATCCCGCCACAGCGCTGGTTCGGCTGGCGAGATCCGGAAAAACCGATTTGGTCGCGCTCGGCATTCAGGGAAAAAACGCCATTTCTAAAATGGTATTGGGCAGCGTCGCGCGCAGGGTGCTCGCCGGCGCATCCTGTGATGTAGTTTTAGCAAAGGATGCCCTCCGGCCCGATTATTCAACGTAAATTGCCACCTCTCTTAAGGTCGCCGCCGCGTCTTGAAGACGGCACAGCGCTGATGATTTCTGTAAGTTGCGGAATTGCTGCGGCCGAGAAGGCGGATTCGTTCGCCGAATTGTCGAGGCGCGCAGATGCGGCGTTGTATGAGGCCAAGGATGCGGGTCGCGAAACACACCGATCCGCGCGAGAGAGCCGGTCCCAGCATTGGGCTGCACTCGGCTAGGACTTTGGATCGCGAGTGAGTACCATTTGATTTCTTCTGCGCAGGCTGCGCCATCTCGCGGCCGCCCGCATAGAGCAGCATCGTCGGGATGCTCCTGATGCCGAGGCGGCTCGCGACGTCCTGTTCCGCCTCGGAATTGAGCTTGAGCAGACGCATGTCCGGTTCGAGAACGGCGGAAGCCGCCTCGAAGGCCGGGGCCATCAAGCGGCAGGGGCCGCACCAGGGCGCCCAGACATCGACGAGGACGGGAATGTCGGAGCGGCCGATCTGGCGCGCAAACATCTCCGCATCGGCGTCGAGCTGTTTGCCGCTGAACAACGCATCCCCCGCATTTTCCGCACCCGCGGGCTTATCCGCCGGCACGCGATTGACTGCACCGCATCCGGGACAGACGATCTGCCGGTTACCAGCCATATGATCGATACCCCGTTGACGACCCGCCTCCCGCTTGATGGAACGGGAAGCTTACTGACTAAACATACGAAATAACGTAGCTTCGCAATAATGAATAATAAAGCTTCTATCAATCCGGATGAAATGCGCGCCGCCGTCGATCAGGCGAGCGAGCTGATGAAAGCGTTGTCGAATCAGCACCGCCTCTTGATCCTTTGCCGCCTGATCGATGGGGAGAAGTCCGTCGGCCAACTCGCGGAGTTTGTGGGAATTCGCGATTCAACGGTTTCGCAGCATCTGGCTTTGCTGCGCCGGGACGGCATCATCGCCAATCGCCGCGACGGGCAAACCATCTGGTACCGCATCGAATCCGACATCGCCCGCGAGGTCGTAGGCGTCCTCTACGCTCACTACTGCGCACCCGACGCCTGATCTCAACGATCCCAGCCCCCCGCGATGCTCTTCGCCAGGGTAAAGCGAGAATGGATATGACTTCGGACAGTCAGGCGCTCGCCCGACGCAACCATCGGGCCGCAACTCGTCATCTGGACCCGCGATACAGTTCCCGGCACGCCCTATGTCGGCAGCTTTCTCAGCCAGGCCGCGCTGGCGTTGATGGCGGGTCCCGTTCTGCTGCTGTTGCGCACGCCAAAGGTTGCGGCAGCCGGGAAGGGCCGGGTGGATACCGGAAGGCCGTTGATGCAGATTCTGCTGATGCCGCGCTACATGCTGGCGGTCGCAGCCGGCGGGGTCTCCTACGGGCTGATGGTGTTCGTGATGACAGCAGCGCCGATCGCCATGGTCGGCCATGGCCACTCGGTCAATCACGCCGCACTCGGCATCCAGTGGCATGTGCTGGCGATGTTTGCGCCGAGCTTCGTCACCGGCCATCTGATGGCCCGCTTCCGGCTGGCAGACCATCAACTGGCTGATCTTTCCGTCTGTCGCGCTGATTCTTGTGCCTCTGCTTTGGCAGAGTGCCCGCCCCGTGCCGGTGACGCCGGCGAAATAGGCGCTGAAGAAAGCGTTGTTAAATATCAAAATAATGATTGCAAAATAATACAATCGATATTATCTGATAATTGGCGACCTGGCGGTTGCCAGAAAGAGTGAGAGGAACGTTCCATGACAGCCAAGCCCGAAGTCACCGGCTTCTTCGATCCGCGCACCTGGTCGATCCAGTATGTCGTTGCCGATCCCGAAACAAAGAAATGCGCCATCGTCGATCCGGTGCTGGACTATGACGAAAAGTCGGCGGCGACGGCCACCACCCATGCTGACGACATTCTCAAATTCGTCGCCGACAAGGGCTATGAGGTTGAGTGGATCCTCGACACCCACCCGCATGCCGACCACTTTTCCGCCGCCGCCTATCTCAAGGATAAGACCGGCGCGCCGACCGCGATCGGCGAGAAGGTCGTCGACGTCCAGAAGCTGTGGAAGGGATTCTACAACTGGCCCGATTTTCCGGCCGATGGCTCGCAGTGGGACAAGCTCTTTGCCGATGGCGAGACCTTCAAGATCGGCAATATCGACGCCAGAGTGATGTTTTCGCCCGGCCACACGCTGGCCTCTATCACCTATGTGATCGGGGATGCCGCCTTCGTGCACGATACGCTGTTCATGCCCGATAGCGGCACGGCGCGTGCAGATTTTCCCGGCGGCAGCGCGAAGCAATTGTGGGCGTCGATCCAGGCCATTCTTGCCCTGCCGGGCGAGACACGGGTTTTCACCGGTCATGACTACCAGCCCGGCGGTCGAGAGCCTCTGTGGGAATCGACCGTGGCCGAGCAGAAGGCCAAGAACATCCATATGTCGGTTTACAAGACTGAAGCGGACTTCGTCGCCGCACGTGAGGCCCGCGACAGGACGCTTGCCATGCCCAAGCTGATCCTGCACGCCTTGCAGATCAACACCAATGCTGGGCGGCTGCCCGCTCCTGAAAACAACGGCAAGCGCTATCTCAAGATTCCGATGAACCTGCTCGAAGGCGTGGCCTGGGACAACTGATGGAAACCATGCTGATTTCGGATGAAGCTCGTGAGCTCAAGGGGAAGGTTGGTGAGGCCACCACGTTCCTCAAGAAGCTCGCAAATCCTGATCGCCTGCTGATCGCCTGCGCCCTCGTCGAGGGCGAGCGTTCGGTGCGCGAACTCGAGGACCGGCTCGGCATTCGTCAACCGGGTCTTTCGCAACAGCTCGCCGAGCTGCGCGAGGCAGGGCTGATTGTCGGACGCAAGGAAGGCAAGCAGGTATTCTATCGGCTCGCCGATCCGCGGATCGAAAGCTTCATCCACACCATGCATCAACTGTTCTGCAAATAGGCGGGTAGGGCGCTGCCGGGAGTTTTCTTTTGTCCAGTATCTACATTATTACGTAAATACATAAGTACGATTGTTCTGTCAATTTTGATCCTCAAAGAGAAAGAGAACAGCCATGAAATTCAATGTCGGAACTCCTGACCGCATCGCCCGCCTCATCATCGGCGTTCTCCTGCTGGTCGCCCCTTTCGTCACCGGCTGGGCGCTGTTCGCCAACCCTGTCTGGACCTGGGCCTTCGTCATCGTCGGTCTCGTGCTCGCGGTGACTGGCATCGTCCGCTTCTGCCCAGCCTATGCGATCTTCAATCTCTCGACTTCAAGGACCAACGATAGATGACAGAGTTCACTCCATGGCTGTCGCTGTTTGGCGGCAGCCTGATCGGCCTCGCCGCCGTGCTGCTGATGGCGTTTCACGGCCGCATCGCCGGCATGACCGGAATCCTTTCCGGCCTCGTTCCGCCGTTTTCCAGTGACTGGGGTTGGCGGGCGGCGTTCCTTGCCGGAGCCGTCGGCGCGCCTGCGCTGATCGTCGCCGTGACCGGCTACACCATTCCGTTTGAAAGCCGCACACCCGCACCATGGCTGGTTGTTGGCGGGTTGATCGTTGGTGCCGGCGTCTATTTCGGCTCGGGTTGCACCTCCGGCCATGGCGTTTGTGGCATGGCGCGCGTCTCGCTGCGTTCCATCGTGGCAACGCTCACCTTCATGGCGTCGACAGCCATCACCGTCTTTGTCGTCCGTCACCTCATTGGAGGCTTGTAATGGCCCGTGTTCTTTCCGCTCTTATCGTCGGACTGGTCTTCGGGGCCGGCATCGCGCTTTCCGGCATGGCCAATCCAACGAAGGTGTTGAACTTCTTCGACTTCGCCGGAACATGGGATCCGTCGCTGGCCTTCGTCATGGGCGGCGCGCTGATCGTCACCGCAATCGGCTATGCACTCGTTCTCAGACGCGACGCTCCTGTCTTCGACCGCTTGTTCCATCTTCCGACGCGGCGGGATCTCGATTTCCCGCTCATTGCCGGCTCGGCCGTCTTCGGGATCGGCTGGGGCATCACCGGCTTCTGCCCGGGCGGGGCGATCCCGGCGCTCGGCCTTGGCCATGGCGATGCGTGGCTCTTCGTCGGCTCGATGATCGGCGGCATTGCCCTTGCCCGCCTTGCCCGGCACATGCTGACCACACGCATGACTGTGAAGGCAACCTGAGTATGTGGCCCTTCAGTCTCCTTTGGAAATCGGGGAAGATGCACATCAGGAAGATCGACGACCGGTTTGCTACAGGGGGGCAGGTTCGCCCTGAAGATGTCGCGCAACTCGCGAAAGAAGGGTATGTCGCCATCGTGTGCGCGAGGCCGGACAACGAGGAGCCGGGCCAGCCGGCCTTCGCGGCGATTGCCCGCGAAGCCGGAAAGCACGGCATGAAAGCGATTCACATCCCCGTAACGGGCGCGCCGTCAGCCGTACAGGTCGGCCGCCTCGAAGAAGCGATGGAGACCATCGACGGGCCGGTTCTGGGCTATTGTCGCTCCGGCGCCCGGTCCGCTGGGCTTTATTCGTCAATCGGACAGTAGCCCCGCTATCCGATCGGGCACCATCACATCCCCTCTTTACGTGACAGCGCCAGATCACATCTCCTCTCGCCGGCGCAATCGTTCATGATCAAAGCCTCTCGATATTTCCCGCTTCTCCAATGGGCCAGAACCTATGACGGCACGGTGCTGACCAGCGACCTGCTCGCAGCGGTGATCGTCACGGTCATGCTGATCCCGCAATCGCTGGCCTATGCCATGCTTGCCGGTCTGCCCGCTGAAGTCGGCCTCTACGCATCGATCCTGCCGCTGGTCGCCTATGCGATATTCGGCACCAGCCGCACGCTGGCAGTGGGGCCGGTGGCCGTGGTCTCGCTGATGACCGCCTCCGCGGTCGGGCAGATCGCTGCCGAAGGCACACTCGACTATCTCACCGCCGCCATCGTCCTGGCGCTGCTTTCGGGTGGCATGCTCGTGGTCATGGGGATCGCCCGGCTCGGGTTCCTCGCCAATTTCCTGTCGCATCCAGTGATCTCCGGCTTCATCACCGCATCCGGATTGCTGATTGCGGCCGGCCAGCTTCGCCATATTCTTGGCGTTTCGGGCGGGGGCGACACGCTTCCCAAAATTCTTCTGTCCCTGTCGAGCCAGCTCGCCGGCATCAATCCATGGACGTTGGTGATCGGCATCGGCGTTCTGGCTTTCCTGTATTTCGCCCGCCAATATCTCAAACCGCTGCTGATCTCCATCTGCGTGCCCGCACGCCTTGCCGACATGATGGCGAAGGCCGCACCAATCCTTGCCGTCGCCGTGACGGTCGTCCTTGCCGCCGGCCTCGATCTCGGTGCGCGCGGCGTTTCCCTTGTCGGCGCGATCCCGCAGGGTCTGCCCGCATTCGGCGCGCCCGCCCTTTCGCTCGACCTGATCACGGCGCTGCTCGTGCCGGCCTTCCTGATCTCGGTGGTGGGCTTTGTTGAATCCGTCTCCGTCGGCCAGACGCTTGCAGCCAAGCGACGGCAGCGGATCGATCCGGACCAGGAACTGATCGGACTGGGCGCGGCGAATATCGCGGCCGGTCTTTCGTCCGGCTATCCGGTCACCGGAGGCTTCGCGCGCTCGGTGGTCAGTTTCGATGCCGGCGCGCAGACGCCGGCCGCCGGCGTGTTCACAGCCATCGGCATCGCGCTCGCCGCATTGTTCCTGACACCGTTGCTGGCCAGCCTGCCGCAGGCGACGCTCGCAGCCACGATCATTGTCGCAGTGCTGTCGCTGGTCGATTTCGGAACCGTGCGCCGGGTCTTTGCCTATTCGAAATCTGATTTCGCGGCCATGGCCGCCACCATCCTTGTCACGCTGGGCTGGGGCGTCGAGTTCGGCATCGTCGCCGGGGTGTTGCTTTCGTTGCTGCTGCACCTTTACCGCACCAGCAAGCCACACACGGCCATAGTCGGGCAGGTGCCCGGCACCGAGCACTACCGGAATGTGGAGCGGCACTCCGTCCTCACCAGACCGGAAATCCTGTCGATCCGCATCGATGAAAGCCTCTATTTCGCCAATTCGCGGTTTCTCGAAGATACAATCGCCGCCCAGGTTGCCGAACGGCCAGACCTTGAGCACGTCATCCTGATGTGCTCCGCAGTTAACGACATCGACGCATCGGCCCTTGAAAGCCTGGAGGAAATCAATCGCCGCCTTGCCGACGCAGGCCTTGGGTTTCACCTTTCCGAGGTCAAGGGCCCGGTCACGGATCGGCTCAAAGACACCGAGTTCCTCAAGCACCTCAACGGCAGGGTATTCCTAAGTCAGCACGAAGCCGTTTCCACGCTGGATCGAAACTATCCGGATGAGAGTGAAGGGGTGAAGCCGAAGCTGGAATAATGATGCGGCCCCGCGGCCTTCCCGGATGGCGGGGTTTTTTGCGCTCTGGCCCCCACAGTACCGTCCGCCTTGGTAGATATGTCCAAGACACCGGCATGGGCGAATTGACTGGACCGCCATGCTGGCCTGATGGTCCTAGGCGACGCTTTCGTCCGCCTGCTGCTTGATTCCGCTGATTTTCACATATGATCGCGGCGATATGCCCATCGTTCGCGTGAACATTGCCGTGAATGCCGCGATGGTCGAGTAACCGACATCCATGGCGACCACAGTGACAGGCTCTCCGGCGGATAGGCGTGGCAGCGCGGCGAACAGGCATGCCTGCTGCCTCCAGGCAGATAGCCCTCCGCCCATTTGTTGTCGAAAGAAGCGGGTGAATGTGCGTCGGCTCATGCCCAGATGGCCGGCCCAGATATCGATGGATGCGTTCGATTCAGGGTTGGCTATGAAAGCGAGACACAGCTTGGCAAGCCTCTCATCCTGTGGAAGAGGCAGAACGAGTTGCCGCAGCGGGAGGTGCGCGATCTCAATCACAAGAAGCTGCATCGCGAGTTCTGTTCTGGGATCGCTGCCCTGACGTGAATCCTGCTCGACGGCGATGGTCGCGAGCGCATTCATCAGTTCGGTCATTGCGAGGACAGTGAGCTGATCCCGGCCCGGTGAGACCGACGTAGGGTCGATATAGATCGAGCGCATTCGCACATCGCCAAGCATCTCAACCGAATGCTCGACCCCGGCCGGTATCCACATCGCATGGTCTGGCGGCACAAGCCATCGGCCCAGAGGGGTCGAAACCATGACAAGGCCTCTTTGTACGTTGAGGAGTTGGGCCCGGCTATGGCGGTGCAAGGTGATCAGGTGATCGTTGTGATAAGTCCCGGATGAGGCCGTCACCACACCGCGTGCCGCCTCGATCCGGCGGAGGTGGTCTCTTTGCGCTTTTTCCTCCGAAAGAGGATGTTGCCGTCTTGCCATCGCGTTGGCCCAATCTCGAAAGAAATCGACCAGAACACAAAGGTGGATAGTCAGCAATCGCTCTATAAGGCTGGCAGAAAGGAATCTGACTGTGTCTGACGCTGCCATCCGTACCGCTCAACCGGCCGTGAGGACCACAGCCTATGCGGTCATCCTGACCATATCGTTCTGCCATATGCTGAACGATGTAATGCAGTCACTGCTGGCCGCCATCTATCCTATTCTCAAAGCGGAATATGGGTTGGCATTTTGGCAGATCGGCCTTCTGACGGTGGCTTTCCAGATCACCGCATCCCTGTTGCAGCCGCTGATCGGGCTCTACACGGACAAGAGGCCGAAGCCATATTCTTTGGCCACGGGGATGGCCTCCACCTTCTGCGGGCTTCTGCTCATCGCTTACGCAAGCTCCTATGGCTTCCTGCTTCTGGGTGCGTCACTGATTGGCATCGGCTCTGCCATTTTTCATCCTGAAGCCTCGCGGGTTGTGCGCACAGCATCTGGCGGCCGCTACGGGCTGGCTCAGTCAGTATTTCAGGTCGGCGGAAATTTCGGGAGCGCCATGGGGCCCTTGCTCGCGGCTTTTGTCGTCGTGCCCGGTAAGCAGACGAGCGTGGCATGGTTCAGCGTGGCGGCACTTCTTGGGATGGTTGTGCTCCACCGCGTTGGCGCCTGGTATCAGAGACATGTGAGCGCTCCGAAGTCGCGGGCGGCTGCCGACAGGATAGCGCACCTCCCGCGGAAGCGGGTGCTGTTCGCACTGGGTCTTCTGGGGCTGCTCGTTTTCGCGAAATATAGCTATACGGCCAGTTTCACGAGCTATTACAGCTTCTATGCGATGCAGCGTTTCGGCGTGACGATCCAGCAGGCGCAACTGATGCTTTTTGTGTATCTCGGCGCAGTGGCGCTAGGTACGGTGTTCGGCGGAGCCATTGCGGATCGCATTGGTGCAAAAACCGTGATCTGGGTGTCGATCCTTGGGATTCTTCCGTTCACGCTGGCGCTGCCTTACGCCAATCTCGAATGGACGCTGCTGCTCACATTCATAATCGGTATTGTTGGGGCATCCGCGTTCCCGGTGATCGTTGTCTTCGCACAGGAGTTGGTGCCGCACCGGGTGGGAATGATCGCAGGCATTTTCTTCGGCTTTTCCTTTGGCATTGGAGGCATAGCCGCAGCGGGGCTGGGCGTGCTGGCGGACATCCGCGGCATCGAATTCGTGTATAAAGCCTGCTCGTTCCTCCCATTGATCGGTCTTGCGGCGGTGTTTTTGCCGAGCTTGCGAAACATGCAGCCGCAGCCCACAGCGGTAAAGCTGTCGACCTGACCGGTGCCGGAAGAAGCGAGGGAAGCGCAGACGGCCAGCGCACTCGGCCATGGCGGAGCTCCTCGGTAGCCATGGCAAGGTGTCGGCCGATCTGAGCCGCCTATAGGCTCGGGTCCTTTCGCCGCTCGTACTGATGCATCCGAGCGCTTTCCCGAGCCTTCCCGATGCACGGCTCGCAGCAATATCCATTGCTCTGACGGGGCGCGCTGCATCGCGGGCCGCGAAGAATCAGCGAGTCGAGAGTTTGCAACCCGTGCATATCGATGCGCGGAGGATGGCGGTCGTTATCCGATAAATATTTGATTAAAAATGCGCGGCGTCAGCTAAGTCATTGATTTTGCTGGCGCGCCCTACGGGAATCGAACCCGTGTTTCCGCCGTGAAAGGGCGGCGTCCTAGACCGCTAGACGAAGGGCGCGGCGAGGGGACGTATAAAGGGCTTCGCCGTGCGCGGCAAGCAAGTCGCGCCCAAATTTTTGACGATCCGCGAAGTGCGGGCCGTCTCACCAATGGCCGACATTCGGCATGGAAATCCACGGTTCAGCGGGGGGCTTTGCCGCGCCCTTCTGCAACAGTTCGACCGAATGGCGGTCCGGCGAGCGGATAAAGGCCATCTGGCCGTCCCGTGGCGGGCGGTTGATGGTCACGCCGGCCTTCTGAAGCCGTTCGCAGACGGCGTAGATATCGTCCACCTCATAGGCCAGATGGCCGAAGTGGCGCGCCTCTCCGTAGTCTTCCTGATCCCAGTTATAGGTCAATTCCACGGTGGGGGCCTGGCGGCCCTTGCCCTCGCTCTGGGCCACCAGCTCGCGGTCGTCCGGCGCGGCGAGGAAAACCAGGGTGAAGCGACCCTTTTCGCTGTCGATGCGCCGGGTCTCAACCAGACCCAGCTTGGCGCAGTAGAAATCGAGCGCGGCGTCCAGGTCGCGAACGCGCAGCATCGTGTGTAGATAACGCATGGGAAGCACCTCGTCCTTTCGGCCAGCGGAGACATTACATGATCGCGCCCGATCTGGAGACAGGCATTGCACGCCTTCGCGCCTTTGTGGAGGCGGCGGAGCGGATCGTCCCGTTCACGGGCGCCGGCATCTCCACGGAATGCGGTATTCCGGACTTCCGCTCGCCCGGTGGATACTGGACCCGCAACCAGCCGATCCCGTTTCAGGAATTTCTGACCAGCCAGGAGGCCCGGGACGAGACCTGGCGCCGCCGCTTCCGCATGCGGGAGGAGTTCGGCGATGTGAGGCCCGGACGTGGCCATGGCACGCTGGCGGCATGGTATCGAAGCGGCAAGGTGCCTGGCATCATTACCCAGAATATCGACAACCTTCACCAGGCATCCGGTGTCGATGCCGCGCATGTCGTGGAGTTGCATGGCAACACGAGCTATGCGTGCTGCCTTTCATGCAGCAAGCGGTATGAAATCCCATGGGTGGAGGAAAGATTCGAGTCTGAGGGCTATGCGCCGGACTGTCCTGCTTGCGGCGGCTTCATCAAGACGGCGACCATCGCATTCGGCCAGTCGATGCCCGAGGATGCGATGCAAAAAGCGGAAGACCTGGCGCGTGCAAGCGACCTTTTTATCGTGCTCGGCTCTTCGCTCGTGGTCTGGCCCGCAGCGGGCTTTCCGCTGATCGCCCTGCGAAGCGGCGCTTCTCTCGTCATCGTCAATCGGGAGCCGACGGAATTCGATGATCTTGCCGCTCTCGTCATCCGGCAGGATATCGGCTCCGTATTGGGACCGCTGACAGAGGTCTGAGACATTCCGGATTCGAGACATTTCGGATCTGAAACGCTGTGCAAGATGTTCACAACCCGTCCCGGACGTGAGGAAAATCGTTTTTTGCCTTTCGCCCCTGTGCGCGGATGGTATCCTGTTCGCGAGGCAAGAGATTCGGCGAAACGTCCTCAAGAGGCGTTTTTTCAGGGGCGTGTGCGGCGTTATGACGTCGGATGGATTCAGAACCAGGGTTTTCGCATCGTCCCCTACGCCGGGAAGCGGGCTGGACCGCATCGAGGATGCTGGCGCAAGCGTGATCGAGATCGCCGGCGTCATCAAGTGGTTCGACGTTTCCAAAGGATATGGCTTCATCGTTCCTGATAACGGCATGGCCGACGTGCTGATCCATGTCACCTGCTTGCGCGGGGACGGGTATCAGACAGCTTATGAAGGCGCGCGCATCGTGTGCCAGGCCGTGCATCGCGGCCGCGGTCTTCAGGCTTTCCGTATTCTGTCGATGGACGAGTCCACCGCCATTCATCCTGCCCAAATGCCGTCACGGACCCATGTGAATGTGGTGCCGACGAGCGGTCTGGTGCGGGCGCAGGTCAAATGGTTCAATCGTCTTCGTGGTTTCGGCTTCCTCACTCAGGGCGAGGGAACGCCGGATATTTTTGTTCATATGGAAACGCTGCGGCGGTTCGGCTTCGCCGAGCTGCGACCCGGACAGTATCTCCTGGTTCGCTTCGGGCCGGGCGAGAAGGGGATGATGGCTGCGGAAGTCCACCCCGAGACGGGTCCGAGCGGCCCGTCGTCCCACTGAGGGCCCTTCGGAAAGAGGGCGGTGGTGGCGCCGCCTTGGGCGGGACTGGCTGGCGGGTGCCGCACCCCGGCGGCGGCCTCCTGGCAGGGTGGGCGATGAGGCCGGCTTATGCCGTCCTGCTGGCTCTGGCCTTGAATACCGGTCCTTTGCTCTCTTCCGCACATGCGCAGCAAGCAGGGAGCGAGGCTGCCCAACGCGCAGCGCTCGAGCCGCTCGAAGTCATCTCCCGGAACGGCGTGCATGCTTTCACCGTGGAAATGGCGGCGACGGACGAGCAGCGGGCGCGAGGTCTGATGTATCGCAAAGGCCTGCCCGAAGGTCAGGGCATGCTGTTCGACTTCGTGCAGGAGCAGCCCGTGAGCTTCTGGATGAAGAATACCTATGTCTCGCTCGATATGATTTTCATCCGGGCAGACGGGCGTATCCTGCGGATTGCCGAGAATACCGAGCCTCTGTCCGAGCGGATGGTGCCATCCGGCGGGCCGGTCCGGGCCGTGCTGGAAGTCGTGGCGGGTACGGCCCGCAAGCTCGGTATCGCGCCCGGTGACTCGGTTGCCCACCGGATTTTTCGCGGCAGGTGAGCCGGGTTCTCCAATGGCGCACCCAGCGTGACATGGTGGGCAGACCCCGGTGAGCATGACGTCGTGCGTGTGGTCTGGCGGTAGGGACATCGCCGCCGGCCAGCAGCCGGCCGGACTGAACCGGAATCGTTGTCGCGGCCGCAATCGACGGAGCGATCCAGCCACCCTGGGATAATTTTACTTCTGCGCGAGAGGCGCAGCGAAGGCGCCTGCCTGTGCCGGTGCATGAGGTGTCCGCCCTGCGTGACCCGCTTCGCCGTCGCCGTCATACCGGTAGCTATGCCTGACGCGGGCACTGCCGGCGGGAGGAGTGCGGGCGGGCAAACCGCTCATACAGGATCGCTCATGAAGGGCCGCTTATGGAGGTCCGGTTGCTGGATGTGGCGTGGTGGCCGGCATTGCAGCCTCGGCTGCGGAACCCCGTAGGAAAGCGCCGGATTGGCGGTTTTGCTCCGGTGCCTGTCCACACCGCGGAATGCGGCGGCGGCGGTATGACGAGCCGCGCGGCCTGGCTGGCCGGGGGCGGGCCGTGCTTGCTGGTCTATCCCGAAGGGTGTATCGGAAGCCCAGCTTCCGGATGATATCTCGCAGTCTGTGGGATGTTCGTCGGTTGCGGCCCGGTTCGGGGTATGGCGCAGTCTGGTAGCGCGGAAGTTTTGGGTACTTCAGGTCGCAGGTTCGAATCCTGCTGCCCCGACCAGCGCCGCAGGGTGGCTCATGTGTTGGCGGCCAAGGTATCCGGTCGACGGGCAAACGAGGACGAAATGACGGCGCGAATCTACAAACCCGCGAAGAATGCCATGCAGTCCGGTACGGCGCGGACCAAGATCTGGGCGCTGGACTACGATCCCGAGCAG
>DATMEW010000113.1:0-3810 GCA_035556495.1 Xanthobacteraceae bacterium
GCGTTGCAGGCATGCCGGTTCGCTGGCCCGGATGCCTGCCCGCATTCACGTTCTTTACTTCCCCCGCCCGCATTTTGGCGTGGTGCACACGGTCACTTCGTGAATGTAGCGATTCTTGCCATTTTCAACCCGGAACATCTGGCTGGCCGGCGTCCCCGGGTCTTTGGGCAGCCCGGCATCGAGCCAGGGGAAGTCGTGGAACACGACAACGGCGCCGTGGGACTCGTCGATGACGTAGCGGCGATGGCCCACTGTCAGCTTCTCCGGGAAGGCCCCCATGTCGCATGTATTGCCTGCGGGGTTTTTGCTGCCCGTATTCAGGCGGCCTTCGAGCCGGGCGCAGGGCGTGCCATGCGGCACCGGGAGATCCGGATCCCCCCAATTGTCCAGGTACGCGTCAGCCGCCGCCTGGATGACCGTCCGCGTGTCGCGTTTGTCCTGGGGAATCTCGTCCCAATTCTCGTTCCGGGTGACGGCCAGGTGCTCGGCCGCGCCGAATGTCCAGTCCCCTTCGTCCGTCACCACGGACTCCATCTTCGACACTTTGCCGTCGGTGGTCGCCTCGATGCGCGTGTGGATCACATAGGGATGCGGATCGGTGGCCGCGACCAGTTCGGTGAAAGTGGCGCACTGCGTCGTGTCGTGGAGGCTGCGGGTAAAGTCGACCTTCAAAGGTCCGGCCAGCACGCCCTTGCCAATGTCCATGGCCTGGTTGTTCTCCGCATAGGAGGCGCCTTTCGCGAGGGGCAGCATGGCGGGTTTTCCGGTCGACTGGGCCTGGACATACGTGTCGGCCAGTTTCTGGAGCGTCGTACGGCTGCATTCCGCCTGGGCATTCGTGGCGAAGGCCATGCCGGCCAGGACGATCGAGACCTTGATTGCGCCTCTTACGACCGTCGACGGGCGGCTGTCCCTTTTTCCTTCTCGTCTCATTCGGCGTGCCTTCCTTAGGTCTTGGCGTCCATCATCGGACCGCTGGCGGATATCGAGACTTTTGCGGCCGAGAACCTCTGCCAGTAGCCAATCGCGGACATGCGCTCAGCGGCTTTGTGCCTCCACATCGGACGGAGCATGCGCAACAGGGCGCCGGCCCCCAACAAAAAACCCCCGGCTTGCACCGGGGGCTTTCCTTCAATTAGCGAGACTGAGCTGCGTCGATTTGCTGACGTTGACGCTGGCCTGGGCACGCAGGGTGCCGACCTGGACGACAACCGGGCCGTCGGCAGTGGCGTCTTCGACCACGAGCTTGACCCACAGCGAATCCTTGTCCTTGAAGTACGACGTGGTGTTCGCCGCCCGCAGCGCTTCCAGGCTGGCCACCTGTGCGCCCTCGCCGGACGTGGTGAAGCCGGGAAGTTCGAAGATCACCCACGATCCCTTGTCCATTTCCCGCAGGTGAAGCGCGAGCTTGTCCTTCGCCGTCGCCACCCGGATTTCGGCGCCGCTGGGCACGGTGGTTTCCCCATTGTATTCATAGCGTTTGCCATTGCGCTGGAGAACGACCGGATCGGTGGCGGGGCCTGTGGCGAATTCGGGGAATTCGCGCGTGTCGCCTATGCTGAAGCGGCCCATGTCGCCCCGGCACACGGCGGCGTTCCAGCTTGCCTTGACCTCGCAATCCTTCTCGCTCGAGGCGATGCCATTATCGATAACGATATAGGCACCCGGCACACCGCCGACCGAGCCATCCTTGTCGAAGAACGCCGCGCTGCGATAGGCGGCCCGCCCGCCGAAATCGGACGACCAGCGGCGCTGGATTTCCGGGAAATGGACCGGCTTGGCGTTTTCGAAGGTCAGGCCCTCCACCATATTCTCCGTGCTCATGCCGAAGCTGGTGAACAGCAGATAGGAGATGGCGCCCGCCTCGCGCGTGGCGTTGTCGACATAGTTCACGAACTTGGTGTTCACCACATCGTGGCGGTAATCGTAATATTCGTAACCGCGGATCGGGAAATCCGCGTCGTCATGCGGCAGGCTGCGGCCATAGGCGATTTCAGCCGGGGTGGTGGGATTGCCGATATTGCCGCTCTCGCCCACGAACAGCGAGTCGACCACGCGCGAGGTGTAGGGCGCGACGCCGGTGGCGCCAGCCGCATGGGTGAAGCCGATGGCATTGTCGGCCAGCTTCAGATTCTTGAACAGATGGTATTCGCCGCGGCCCCAGATGGCGCCGTTGCGGTTCTTGTATCCGGTATAATCCTCGACGACCGCCGGCAGGACCGGGCTCTTCGGGTCGGCCGGATCGGCATGGGCTTCATGCCCGGCGCCGCCGACGCTGAACGTGCCGTCGGGATTCTGGCCCCGGTCGAACATGAGCCCGTCGAAATTGGAGTGGGAGGTGTTGCCGCTGAATGTCCCCAGCGGCATCCGGCGCGGCCAGGTATTCTTGCTGATTTCAGTCCCTTCGAACTGGCCGGTCGGGTGCTGCGGCAAGGCGATCCAGAAGCCGATCTGGTCGGACCCGGCGGCCACGTTGTCGCGATAGATATTGTTGGGGTTCGTGATCCAGAAGGTGGACACCGTATTGTCCGAAGGGATCAGGACATGCTTGGACTTCTGCCCGGCCGTGGACTGATGCTCGATCGTGAGGTTCGTCGGCTCGCAGGGCAGAGTCGGGTGGCATATCGTCTGGATGCCGAGATTGTGGACGAACTGGTTGCCCGTCTCGATGCCGTCTTCCAGGAAGAAGCAGTGACCCACGCTGTTGAAGGTCACATTGTTCTCGACCAGCAGATTGTTGGTGCCATGCACCGTCACGCAGCGGCTGTAGGTGTCGTGGATCGACGAATTGCGGATATACTGGCCCTGCCCATCGCCCAGAACGTGCCAGTGGACCGGATAGCGGGCCAGATGCATGTTCTGCCCCATGCGATCGAGTTCGACGCTGGAGATATACATCTTCGACCCGCCCATCGCCATGATGTGGCCGCCGAAATAGTCGTTCTTGGAATCCTCTGAGGACTGGATCTTGATGTTGCGGGTCAGCAGGCCGACTTCGCCGCGCTCGTCGACGCCGAAGGTTATCTCGCCGTAATGCATGTAGTCCAGCGCGCGATCGAGCGTGATCTTGTTGCCCTTGATGGCGGTGATGATGCGCCGCTCCGCCTGCCGGGGATTGAAGTCGGTCGAGGCGAGCACGATTTCGTCGCCCTGCCGCCAGCCTGAAGCGTCCAGCACTTCGATCTGGTTGCCGCCGGCCTTGGCCGTCTTTGCCAGCTTGGTCCACGTATGCTCGCGGTCGCCATGCAGGTTCAGCGTGCCGCGCAGAAGCATGATCCCGCGGTCACCCATCGTATTGATGTCTTCGTCCTTGACGTTGTCGGTGAGCGTGATCGTGGCCTTGCGCTTATAAGGCTTGGCCTCGCTACCAATGGCCAGCTCGCCGCCCGGCAGATAGATCCACTCGGTCGTCAGATTGAGATCGCGATCATCCGCAAAGCTGAGCTTGCCGTTGATGGTGAGACTGCGCAGCGCCGGCGGGCTGACGTCGAGGAGGATGTTTTTGTCCTGGCCGATCGTTACCGCATCGCCCTGGCCCGGCACCTTCCCATCGGGCCAGGACGCCGGATCGGACCAGCGCATCTGCTTGACCCCGGCAACTGACGCCACGGCCGGCATCGCCATGTTCGCATGATCGTCCTGAGCGTTCGCCGCGGCGCCGCCGCCGACCAGAAGAGACGCCGTAAAAAGCAAGGACACGTGAAATGGGCGCGACGGTTTGCGCATGCTATGGACCCCCTCCGTTGGGACTCTGTGTCCCACTGTCTATATTTAAGCAGGACTATGCAACGGACAGTCTGCTTTGCCAAG
>DATMEW010000114.1:0-28472 GCA_035556495.1 Xanthobacteraceae bacterium
GGCACCAGCATCTGCATGCTGTTGCCGTAGAAGCGGATGAGCTGGCGCAGGAAGGTGATCGGCAGCAGGCTCTGCCCTTCCTTGTTCTCCTGCTCGAAGATGATCTGCGCGAGAACCGAGCGGGTGATGTCTTCCCCGGTCTTGGCGTCGAAAACGACGAAATCCGTCCCCTCCTTCACCATGGTGGCGAGGTCTTCGAGGGTCACATACGTGCTGGTGCCGGTATTGTAGAGCCGTCGGTTCGCGTATTTCTTGATTGTGATCGGTCCCTCAGGCTGTGCCATGTCGATCCATCAGTTCCGTTTCCCCTTATGCGGCAGCATAGCCTGCTTTTTTCCCGGCGGTCACGCTGTTTGTGCAGCGCGGGGCAAACCCGCCGGCCGGGCTTGTGGGCGCGCGGCGTCATATGCCTAATATCGAACCGGGTTAACCACCCGCACGGTCGGCAATTTCTCCGGCCGTCCGAACAGGAGACCTCCATGACCGACGTTGTGATCGTCAGCGCGGCCCGCACCCCCGTCGGGGCTTTCAACGGGGCTTTTGCGCATGTGCCGGCCCACGACCTCGGCAAGGTGGCGATCAAGGCCGCGCTGGAGCGCGCCGGCGTCGCGGGGGCGGACGTCTCGGAAGTCATCCTCGGCCAGATCCTCACCGCCGGGCAGGGCCAGAACCCGGCGCGGCAGGCGTCGGTGAATGCCGGCATCCCGGTGGAGAGCCCGGCCTGGGGCGTCAACCAGCTCTGCGGCTCCGGCCTGCGGACGGTGGCGCTGGGCTATCAGGCCATCGTCAACGGCGACTCGCGCATCGTGGTGGCCGGCGGCCAGGAATCCATGAGCATGGCGCCCCATTGCGCCCATCTGCGCGGCGGCACCCGCATGGGCAACATGGAGATGATCGACACCATGATCCGGGACGGCCTGTGGGACGCCTTCAACGGCTATCACATGGGCACCACGGCGGAGAATGTCGCGCGCCAGTGGCAGATCACTCGCGAGCAGCAGGACGAATTCGCCGTCGCGTCCCAGAACAAGGCCGAGGCCGCGCAGAAAAGCGGCCGCTTCAAGGACGAGATCGTGCCGGTGACCATTTCCGGCCGCAAGGGCGACGTGGTCGTCGATACGGACGAATATCCCCGCCACGGCGCGACGCTGGAGACGATGCAGAAGCTGCGCCCGGCTTTCGCCAAGGATGGCAGCGTCACCGCCGGCAATGCCTCCGGCATCAACGACGGCGCGGCCGCGCTGGTGCTGATGAGCGCCGAGGAGGCAAAGGCCCGCGGCCTGACGCCGCTGGCGCGGATCGCCTCCTGGGCGCAGGCCGGCGTCGATCCCGCCATCATGGGCTCGGGGCCGATCCCGGCCTCGCGCGCGGCGCTGAAGAAGGCCGGCTGGAAGGCCGAGGATCTCGACCTGATCGAGGCCAACGAGGCGTTCGCCGCGCAGGCTTGCGCCGTGAACAAGGATCTCGGCTGGGACACGGCGAAGGTCAATGTGAACGGCGGCGCCATTGCGCTCGGCCATCCGGTCGGCGCGTCGGGCGCGCGGGTGCTGGTGACGCTGCTGCACGAGATGGGTAAGCGCGATTCGAAGAAGGGCCTCGCCACGCTCTGCATCGGCGGCGGCATGGGAATTGCTCTCTGCGTGGAGCGCTGAAAGCGCGGAACGCAAAGAGAAGCTGCGTGGAGCGCTGAAGGTGCGAAACGCAGGGGATAGCTGAGTGGAGCGCTGAAAGCGCGGAACGCAAGGAATGCTGCGTGCGTGGAGCGCTGACAGCGCGAACGCAAGGGTAATCGCGTGGAGCCCTGACGGCGCGACATGAAAGCCGGTTCGGAACGCGACGCGATGCCGCGTTCCGGGCGGACGTCTTGAGGATGACATGATGCGGGGCGAGGACCGCGCATCATGATGACGAAAGCGGCATCAGCCGCATAGCGAGGGGAAACGAAGGATGGCACGGGTTGCGCTGGTGACGGGCGGCACACGGGGAATCGGCAAGGCGATCGCCGCGCAGCTCAAGAAGGACGGCTTTCTGGTCGCAGCCGGCTATTCCGGCAATGAAAAGGCCGCGCAGGCCTGCGCCGACGAGCTCGGCGTGATGATCATCAAGGGCAATGTCGGCGTGTTCGAGGATTGCCAGCGCGCGGCCCGGACCGTGACGGAAGCGCTCGGCCCCATCGATATTCTCGTCAACAACGCCGGCATCACCCGCGACGGCTTCTTCCACAAGATGACGCCGGAGCAATGGTCCGATGTCATCCGCGTCAACATGGACTCGATCTTCAACATGACGCGGCAGGTGATCGAAGGCATGCGCGAGCGCAACTTCGGCCGCATCATCAACATCTCGTCGATCAACGGCCAGAAGGGCCAGGCCGGCCAGACCAACTATTCCGCCGCCAAGGCCGGCATGATCGGCTTCACCAAGGCGCTGGCGCAGGAGAATGCCCGCAAGGGCGTGACCGTGAACTGCATCGCACCGGGCTATACCGACACCGAGATGGTGCAGGCCGTGCCGGAGAAGGTGCTGGAAGGCATCATCGCCGGCATCCCGGTCGGCCGGCTCGGCAAGTCCGAGGAGATCGCAGGCGCGGTGTCCTTCCTCGCCAGCGAGCAGGGCGCCTGGATCACCGGTGCGACCATCAGCATCAACGGCGGGCAATACATGCCCTGACGTGGGTGCGGCTGCTGCCTGACCAAAACAGCGAGTTTCGAATATCCACGGCCGGGCATCGCCCGGCCGTTCTGTTATGTCGCGCATATCCGTTGGCGCATGCAGCCGGCGTGTCGTCCGGCGCGTGTCGCGGCTTCGCTACCAGCCGCCCCCGCCCCCGCCGCCACCTCCGCCGCCCGAGCCGCCGCCGCTGGACGAGAAGCCGGACGATCCCGACGACGGCGCCGGCATGGCGGCGGCCATGGCGCTGCCGATCCCGGCGACCGTCGCGGCGACGGAGCGGCCGAAGCTGCCGCCCGACCATGCGCCGCCGCGCCGCCAGCCGGGCTGATACAGCGTCGTTGCATCGGCCTCGCCGGGATGGGCGCGCGCCAGCGCCGCGGCGAAGGCGTCCGACCACGGCTTCTCCACATTGAGCGCGACGGCATAGGGGAGCAGCGCCTCGAAGCGGTCGGCGGTGATCTCCGGAGCCTGCATGTTCAGGCGGTCGGACTCCGCCGTTTCGAGATAGAGCCTCAGGCCGGCGAGCTGGTCCATCATCTTGCGGCCGATGTCGGTCGGCGCGCGCAGCAGATAGAGGAACAGCCCGTTCAGCGCCGTGAAGCCCGCGATCAGCGCGACCGGAAAGATGTTGTCGGACAGGACGCCCGCCAGCGTGCTGCCGGCGATCATGAATATGCCGCCGGCGTTGAACAGGAACACGGCCAGAAAAATCAGCACGAAGGCGCTGCGCAGCCGCGAACCCCCGCGCGCCGTGCCGAAAATCGCGCCAACCAGTGGGATCGCGAACAGCCCGAAGAACAGCCCGATGAAGCCCGCGCCGAACATCAGCGCCAGTTCGGCTTCCCGCAGCCCGCCGAATTTCACGATGACCGCGACCACGAGCGCCGTCAGCACCAGGCCGGCGAGGAAATAGCCGAGATTGTGCCGGAAGAAGCGGTTGCGATTCTCGCCCGCGATGTGACCGCGGAAGTCCTTCACCAGTTCAGCCACGGACGCGCTATTGTCGCGGTCGATGGTGCCGCTTCCGCCGGCGGCCCGGACCCAGTCGAAGATGGCGCGTTCGCCGGCGGGCAGGGTGGCGCTGCCGCCGTCCGGCTGCCGGCCCGTGGCGCGCAGCGTGAGCGATTTATCGCCATCGTCGAACACGAGCAGGCCGCGCACCGCGAGCGACAGCGCCGCCGCCGTGAAGGCGCGCCAGATGTCGGACAGGCCCCAGTTGGCGATGTAATTCGCCAGCGCCGGCGAGACGCCGTCCGGCGGATGGAACAGGGGAATGACCGTGCCGCGTTTCGGGTCGCGCCCGACCGCGTTCCAGGCCCAGAGATAATAGGCCAGCAGCGCCAGGAAGCCGCCGCCGCCGAGCAGCCAGCCGCGATTGTCGAAGGCCGCATACCAGAGCCGGTCGGCGCGGCCCGGCGGCGCCACAGCGTCGGCCGGCAGGGTCGCGACGACGGTGAGGCCCTCGCGCGGCGCCAGCGGCTCCGTGGTCTCGACGGTGAGCAGGCCGTTGCCGGCTTCCGCCCGCCAGGCCGTGCCGCGCGCGCCGAACGGGCCGGTATAGGCGATCCAGCGGACCGGCCGCGCGCCGGATTCGAAGGTGATGCGCGCGCTCGCCTGACGGATCGGGAAGATCCAGAAATTGCCGGTGACGTTCCAGTTCAGCTCCGGCGCATCGTCGAACCAGCGGATCTGCCGGCCCGTGCGATAGCGCAGGGTGTAGGTATATTCCCCCGGCCGCAGCATCGTGTTCTCGTCGCCGGCATAGATGCGGATGGCGTCGTCGGCGCGGCGGGTGAAATGCGGCTCGCGCTTGCCGTCGCGCGTCACGTCCAGCAGCGTGAAGGTGACTTCGCGCCACGTGCCTTCCGCGTCCACGAAGGTCAGCGGAAAGTCGCGATAGATGCCGCGGCGGATGTCGCGGCCCTCCGCGCGCACGCGGATGGTCTCGGTCACGGTGAGCGTGCCGTCCCGCGCGACCTGCACATCTGCATCGAAGCGCAGGATTTCCTCGGCCGCTTGCGCTTCGCGCGCGCCAAGCGCGGTGGCGCAGACGATCAGCGCAAGCGCGATGCTGCGCATCGTCGCCGCCATGCGCTTCGCCATTCTCACAGCCGGACCTGCGGCGCGGCGCGCTCGCCCGCGTCCGCGATCTCGAAGAAAGGGCGCTCGCGAAAGCCGAGCGGCCCGGCCAGCAGATTGCCGGGGAAGGACTGCACCGTGATGTTCATGTTGCGCACCGCGCCGTTGTAATAACGGCGCGCCATCTGAAGGTCGGTCTCGACCGCGCCGAGTTCGCGCTGGAGTTCGAGGAAATTGCCGCTGGCCTTCAGGTCCGGATAGGCTTCCGCCAGCGCGATCAGCCGCCCGAGCGCCAGCGACAGCGCGCCCTCGATGCGCGCGCGCCCGGCGACATCGCCGTCCGGCTGGCTCTGCGCCGCGCCGCGCAGTTCCGCCACGGTGGTCAGCACGTCGCGCTCATGGGCGGCATAGCCCTTCACCGCCTCGACGAGATTCGGCACGAGATCGGCGCGGCGCTTGAGCTGCACGTCGATGCCGCTCCAGGCTTCGTCCGCCATCTGCCGCCGGTGGACGAGGCGGTTATACAGGACGACGCCATAGGCGACGATCGCGACAGCGATGGCGGCGATGATCCAGCCCGGCATCGATGCTCCTTCCAGCAGGCTCGCGGCATGCCGGCGTGTGTCGGCGGCTCCCGGAGCGGCCAGCATAACAGACCGCCGGATGCGGCTTTGTAAAGCGCGGACCGCGCCCGGTGTCCGGCCGGAACTGAGATCGCGGCCCTCCGCTGCTAGCGTCCCGATGCCGGCGAACCTGAAGGATATGCAGTGTGATGTGGATGAGGCTTGCCGCGGCTCTGGTCGCCGCCGCGATCATCCGGCCGCACCCTGAGGCGCTGTTCGGCATTGTGAACGTTCCAATCCGAGGCTCTGTCATGAGTCCTTTGGATTGCGGGGCCTGAAATCGCATCCCGGCCCCGGCGGCGCGGAGCATTGCCTCCGTGCATCGGCGGCAATAGGCTTTCCTCGCGGACAACGGAGGCGACTATGATTGCGGCTGCTTCACGCCGGTGCGACGGCGCACTGCAAATCGGCGCAAGGTCTATCGGCTTCTGGGTCGCGCTTCTGGCCCTGCTCGCCTTCGCGACATCCGCCCTCGCGCAGAAGTCCTTCACGCGCGATGATCTTGCCAGCGATGCGGTGCGGCTCGAAGCGACGCTGCGCGCGGAAGCCGCCAAGCCCGAGAACAAGGCCGATGCGGCCAAGCCGGCGGACCTGTTGCGCAAGGAGGCGACGGCGGCGCTGACGAAGGGCGATGCCCGCGCTGCCTATCGTCTGTACGGCCTTGCCGTCGCCGCCGATCCGAAGGTCGCGGCCGGCTGGTTCGGCCATGGCCGCGCCGCGCTGGCGATCCAGCCCGCCAATTTCTCCGAGCGCTACAACCTGCGCGAACGCGCGGCCACCGCCGCCTATGCTGCCTATCTGCGGGCGACGACCAAGCCGGCGGAGGCGCAGACGCTTGCGCTGCTGGCAGAGTCCTATGTGTCGCGCGCGCTGTGGCGGCCGGCGCTGGATTCCTATCGGGCCAGCCTCGCCGCGGCGGATGTGCCTGCTGTCCGCGCCACTTACGAGAAGCTGCGCGCGGAGCGCGGCTTCCGCGTGCTGGACTACAAGGTGGACAGCGACGGCGCTTCGCCGCGCGTGTGCTTCACCTTCTCCGAGCCGCTGGAGCGTGGCCGCGCCAGTTTCTCGTCCTTCGTCGCCGTGTCGGGCGACGCCAATGCCGCCGTCACCGCCGAAGGCAGCCAGATTTGCGTCGATGGCCTCAAGCATGGCGAGCGCTACGCCGTCGTGCTGCGGCAGGGCCTGCCCTCCGCCGTGAACGAGACGCTGCTGACCAGCGTCGATTACGAGATCTATGTGCGGGACCGCTCCCCGCAGGTGCGCTTCACGGGCCGCAACTACGTGCTGCCGCGCTCGGGGCAGGAGGGCATTCCGGTGGTCTCCGTCAATGCCGCGCGGATCGACGTGGAGATCGCGCGGGTGGGGGACCGCAGCCTGCTGCCGACCGTGCGCTCGGAAGACTTCATGTCCCAGCTCGGCCGGTCCGGCATCGACGAGATCGCGAAAGAGAAAGGCTTTCAGGTCTGGAAGGGCACGCTCGACGCAAAGAGCGAACTCAATCGCGACGTGGTCACGGCTTTCCCGATTCTCGACGCTGTCGGCGGCAGGCTCGAACCCGGCGTCTATGTGATGACCGCCCGCGCGGCCGGCACAGGCCCGGCCGACCCGGACGAGGATTACGGCGTGCGCGCGACGCAATGGTTCGTGGTGTCGGACCTCGGCATTGCCGCGCAGTCGGCTGCTGACGGGGTCGGCGTCACGGTGCGCTCGCTGGCCGATGCAAAGCCCCTGGCCGATGTCGAACTCAAACTCGTCGCCCGCAACAACGAGGTGCTCGCGACGCGGCGCACGGGGGCGGATGGCTTCGCGCGGTTCGAGCCGGGCCTTTCGCGCGGCGCCGGCGGCCTCGCGCCGGGCCTCGTCGTCGCGACCGACAAGAGCGGCGACTATGGCTTTCTCGATCTCGCCCAGTCCGCCTTCGACCTGACCGACCGCGGCGTGAAAGGCCGCGTCGCGCCGGGCGCGCTCGATGCCTTCGTGTTCACCGAGCGCGGCGTCTATCGCTCCGGCGAGACCGTGTTCGTCACGGCGCTGATGCGCAGCGCGCAGGGGATCGCACAGGCGGGCCTGCCGCTGACGCTGGTGGTGCAGCGGCCGGACGGCATCGAATTCCGCCGCGCCGCGGTGCAGGACGAAGGGCTCGGCGGGCGCTCGCTGTCGGTGCCGCTGCTCTCCGGCGCACCCTCCGGAACATGGCGCGTGCGTGCCTATGCGGACCCGAAGGCCCCGAGCATCGGCGAGGCGAGCTTCCTCGTCGAAGACTATGTGCCGGAGCGGCTGGAAGTGACGCTGGCTGCGCCGGGCAAAACGCTGGTCACCGGCGCGCCGGCGACTGTCGATGTCGCGGCGCGCTATCTGTTCGGCGCGCCCGGTGCGGGGCTCGATATTTCCGGCGAGGTTGCCGTGCAGGCGGCGGCGACCTCCGCAGTGCCGGGCCTTGAAGGCTACGAAGTCGGCCTCGGCGACGAGGAGGTGCAGGCCGCCACCGCGGAGATCGAGGAAACGGCGCAGACCGACGCGCAGGGCCGCGCCCGCGTGGTTGCGCAGGTGCCGGAGGTTGTTGCGTCGCGTCCGCTGGAGGCGAAGGTGACGCTGCGCGTCGGCGAGGCCGGCGGCCGCGCGGTAGAGCGCAGCGTGACGCTGCCGATCCGCCCCGCCGGGCCGGTCATCGGCCTGCGCAAGCTGTTCTCCGATCTGTCGGAGGGCGACGTCGCGCGGTTCGAGGCGGTGGCCGCGAAGCCGGACGGCGCGCGCATCGCCGGCGAACTGCAATGGAGCCTCTACCAGATCGACCGGCGCTATCAGTGGTACCAGTCGGACGGGCGCTGGTCGTTCGAGCCGGTGGAGACGACCCGCCGCATCGCCGATGGCAAGGCGGCGACGACGGCGAGCGAACCCGCGCGGATGGAAGCCGCCATCGGCTGGGGCCGCTACCGCCTCGACGTGACCGGCGGCGGCAACGTGCAGCCGGCCAGCACGACCTTCCAGGTCGGCTATGGCGGCACCGCGACGGCCGACACGCCGGACCGGCTCGACGTGAAGCTCGACAAGGCGAGCTACACGGCCGGCGAGACGGCGAAGCTCGCCGTCACCGCGCCCTTCGCCGGCGAGGCGACGGTCTCGGTGATTTCAGATCGCGTGCTGCTGCGCCGCGCGGTGTCGCTCCGCGAGGGCGACACTGAGATATCGCTGCCGGTCGATGCGACCTTCGGCGCGGGCGCCTATGCGGTGGTGGAGGCGTATCGTCCGCTCGATGCCGGCGCGCGGCGCATGCCGGGCCGGGCGCTCGGCCTTGCATGGTTCGCGGTGAACGAGGCGGCGCATCGCCTCGATGTCGCGCTGGATGTTCCGGCGCAGATCCGCCCGCGCGGCAGCCTCGACATTCCGGTGACGCTCGCGGGGCTCACGCCGGGCGAGGAAGCTTATGTCACCGTCGCGGCGGTGGATGTCGGCATCCTCAACCTCACCCGCTATGAAGCGCCGAATCCGGGCCGCTTCTATTTCGGCCAGCGCCAGATCGGCGCGGAGCTGCGCGACCTCTATGGCTTCCTGATCGACGGCATGCAGGGCACCCGCGGCGCGATCCGTTCTGGCGGCGACGCCGCGCCCGCGCTCTCGGGCGACGCGCCGACACAGGCCCCGCTGGCGCGCTATTCCGGCGTCGTGAAGGTGGGGGCGGACGGCAAGGCGCAGGTGTCGTTCGACATTCCGCCGTTCAACGGCACCGTCCGCGTCATGGCGGTGGCATGGTCGAAGGACCGGGTCGGGCAGGCATCCGCCGACGTGATCGTGCGCGACCCCGTTGTGGTGACGGCGACGCTGCCGCGCTTCCTCAATGTCGGGGATCGCGCGCAACTGTTCCTCGATATCAGCAACGTGGACGGCCCGGCTGGCGACTATGCCGTCACGCTCGATATGCAAGGGCCTGTCGCGCCGGTCTCGGCGGACGCGAAGGCGCTGAAGCGGACCGTGAAGCTCGCCGCCGGCGGTAAAACGACCGTCGCGGTGCCCTTCACCGCGACCGGGCCGGGCACCGCCGCCATTGCCGCGCGCCTTGCCGGCGGGCCGGTCGATGTGGCGCAGAGCCTGAACCTGCGGGTCCAGCCCGGCACGGCCGGCCTCGTGCGCCGCACCGTGCGGCCGCTGCCGGCGGGCGGCAGCGTCACGCTGTCGTCGGACCTCGTCGCGGACCTGATGCCGGGCACGACGTCGGTCGCCGTCTCGGTGTCGCCGCTGGCGGCGCTGGACGTGCCGGCCCTGCTCGCGGCGCTGGATCGCTATCCCTACGGCTGCACCGAGCAGACCATCAGCCGCGCGCTGCCGCTGCTGTATGTGAACCGGCTGGCGGAGCGCGAGCATCTCGCCCTCGACGGCGATCTCGACGGGCGCGTCAACCGCGCCATCGAGCGCATTCTGGCGCGGCAGGATTCCGCCGGCTCGTTCGGCCTGTGGCAGGTCGGCGGCAGCGACCTGTGGCTGAATGCCTATGCCGGCGACTTCCTCACCCGCGCCCGCGAGCGTGGCTTTGCGGTGCCCCAGCGCGCCTTCGACATGGCGCTGGACCGGCTGCGCAACGCGGTGGTCAATGCCGGCACGTTCGATCCGGGCGAGGGCGAGGCGCTGGCCTATGCGGCATATGTGCTGGCCCGCAACGGCCGCCCGGTGATGGGCGACCTGCGCTATCTCGCCGACACCCGCATGAAGGATCTCGGCAGCCCGCTCGCGCGCGGGCAGATCGCGGCGGCGCTGGCGCTGCTGGGCGACCGCACCCGGGCGCAGGCGGGCTTTTCCGCCGCCATCGAGGCCCTGCGCGCCGCGCAGGATGCGCGCGTCTCCCGCGCCGATTACGGCTCGCGCCTGCGCGACGCCGCCGGGCTGATGGCGCTCGCCTCCGAGGCCAATATCGGCCGCGAGGCGGTGCAGCGCGCCGCCCTCGTCGTCAGCGACGCACGCGCCACGACCGGCCTCACCTCGACGCAGGAGAATGCCTGGCTGGTGATGGCCGCCACGGCGCTTTCGGACGAGGCGAAAGCCCAGAGCCTGGCGGTGGACGGCACGGCGGTTAGTGGCGCGTTTTATCGCAACTGGCCCGGTCAGGCGCTCGGCAAGCCCGTCACCATCGCCAACAAGGGGCGCAATGCCGCCGAAGTGGTGGTCTCCGTCGCCGGCAATCCCACCGCGCCGGAGCCGGCGCTGGAGCGCGGCTACCGGGTCGAGCGCAAATATTATCGCCTCGACGGCAGCGAGGCCGACCCCGCCCATGTGCGCCAGAACGAACGCCTCGTCACCGTGCTGACGGTGACGGAGGAGGCCGCGCGCTTCGCCCGCCTGCTGCTGGTGGATCGCCTGCCGGCCGGCTTCGAGATCGACAATCCGCGCCTCGTCGACAGCGGCTCGGTCTCGGCGCTGTCGTGGCTCAGTCAGGATGTCGAGCCTGCGGCGACGGAATATCGCGACGACCGTTTCGTCGTTGCCTTCGACCGCGACGCCAGTCAGCCGGCTTTCTTCACCGTGGCTTATATTGTCCGCGCCGTGACGCCGGGCCGCTACATCCACCCGCCGGCGCTGGTGGAGGATATGTACCGGCCCGACCGGTTCGGCCGCACCGGCTATGGCACCGTGGAGGTGGGCGCGCGGTGAGGGCATGGAGACGGCGATGACGATGCGGCGCGCCTTGCGTCTCGCGAGCATCTCCGGCGCGGCCGCTGTCATAGGCGCGGCGCTGGCTGTCACCGGGCTGTGGTTCTATGCCGCGCAGCTCGGCCCGCTCGACCTCGCGCAGGCGTCGCATCGTTCCGTCGCGGTCAACGACCGCAACGGCACGCTGCTGCGCGCCTTCACGACGCCGGAGGGGCTATGGCGGCTGCCGGTCGAGGTGCGCGACGTCGATCCGCGCCTCGTCGCGCTGCTGAAAGCCTATGAGGACCGCCGCTTCGACAGTCATCATGGCGTCGATCCCCGCGCCATGCTGCGCGCCGCGTGGCAGGCGCTGAGCCATGGCCGCATCGTCTCCGGCGGCTCGACCCTGACGATGCAGGTCGCGCGGCTGCTGGAGCCGCGCCCCGAGCGCACGCTGACGGCGAAGCTGCGCCAGATGGTGCGCGCGATCCAGCTCGAGCACCGTTTCACCAAGGACGAGATCCTCGGGCTTTATCTCTCGCTCGCGCCCTATGGCGGCAATATCGAAGGCGTGCGCGCCGCGAGCCTGATCTATTTCGGCAAGGAGCCGCGCCGGCTCTCGCTGGGCGAGGCGGCCTTGCTCGTCGCGCTGCCGCAGTCGCCCGAGGCGCGGCGGCCGGATCGCCATGCGCATGCCGCGCGCCGCGCGCGGGACCGGGTGCTGGATCGCGTGGTGGCGCAGGGCGCGGTCGTGCCGGCCGAAGCGGCTTATGCCCGCAGCGAAGCCGTGCCGGACCGCCGCCGCGCCGTGCCGATGCTGGCCGCCCATGCGGCGGAGACGGCCGTGCGCGCGCAGTCCGGCAAGCATGCGATCAACCTCACGCTCGATGCAGGGATGCAGGCGGGCATGGAGAGCCTGCTGCGCGAGCATGTCGCCGCGCTCGGGCCGAAACTCTCCGGTGCGATCCTCGTCATCGACAATGCGACGGGCCATGTCCTCGCCCATGCCGGCTCGCCGGATTATCTCTCGGTGGAGCGCGCCGGCGCGGTCGATGGCGCGCAGGCGTTGCGCTCGCCCGGCTCGGCGCTGAAGCCCTTCATCTATGCGCTGGCGTTCGAGGAAGGCATCGCCCATCCGGAAACTCTGCTGGAGGATGCGCCCGCGCGGTTCGGCGCATATCGGCCGGAGAATTTCGACCTCGCCTTCACGGGCCAGACTACCGCGCGGCGCGCCTTGCAGCAGTCGCTGAACGTGCCGGCGGTCGAACTGTTGGCGCGGCTCGGCCCCGAACGTTTCCTCGCCCGGCTGCGGCAGGCCGGGGCGGATGTGGTCGTGCCGAAGGACCAGCCGCCGGGCCTTGCCATCGGTCTCGGCGGCGTCGGCATCCGCCTTGTCGATCTCGCCGGGCTCTATGTCGCGCTGGCGCGCGGCGGGGAGAGCGTGCCGCTGCGCTGGCGCGCGAATGATCCCGCCGCGCAGCCACGTTCGCTCACCGGCGCGGTGCCGGCCTGGTATGTGTGGGACATCCTGAAGGACGCGCCCGCGCCGCTGAACGCCGTCACCGGCCGCATCGCCTTCAAGACCGGCACGTCCTATGGCTATCGCGACGCATGGTCGGCCGGCTTCGACCGGCGCATCACCGTCGCGGTGTGGCTCGGCCGGCCGGACAATAATGCCGTGCCGTGGCTGATCGGCCGGCAGGCGGCGGCCCCCGTGCTGTTCGATGCCTTCGCGCGCATCGGCGCGTCTTACGAGCCGCTGCCGCGGCCCTCCGGCGTGCTGGCGGCAAGCAACGCCGGCCTGCCGCCGCCGCTGCGCCGCCTGCGCAACGATGCGCCGCAATCCATTGCCACGACGCCGCGGCTGCGCATCGCCTTCCCGCCGGACGGCGCGCGGCTCGCGCTGGAACGATCCCGCGACTCCAGCGCCGGCACGGTCGCGCTCAAGGCCAATGGCGGCGCGCCGCCACTGACATGGTTCGTCAATGGCGCGCCGGTGACGGAGGGTGAACTCCGCCGGCAAACCTTGTGGCGGCCGGACGGGCCGGGCTTTGCCCGCGTCTCGGTGATGGATGCGCGGGGCGCGAGCGACAGCGTCGCCATCCGCCTCGACGACGGCCGCTGAACAATCTTCCGCGTAATATGCACTGATGTGATCCGCGAGATGCAGCCGGACATATTTCCGGCCTCGATCCGCGCGATTGACGACTTTTATTTTTCGCAGGCTCGCGCGCCTTCGACGTCCGGCCGCGCGCCGTCCGTCTCATCGAAATTCCAGCCTTGTGTTGATGCCGTTCGCACAATCGCGTTGCATCGAATGCGACTACGTCGCAGAAGCGCCGCTGCTGCGAATGCATATCAGTCCGATTCCATGGGGCTTTTTTGACTTTCCGAACATGATCACCTTAGGTCCGGCTGCACATCGCCTCCATGATCAGAACCCTGCATGTCCGCCATCGCTATCGCCATTCTTGCCTTCACGATGTCGATCGATGCGACGGTGGCCGCGCTCAGCCGCGGCGCGGCGTTGCAGAACGCGCGCCTGAAACAGGCGCTGCAAACCGGAATCGTCTTCGGCATCGTCGAGACCATCACGCCGCTGGTCGGCTGGGTCGCAGGCATCGCCGCAAGCCAGGCCATCGCGGCATGGGATCACTGGGTCGGCTTCGTGCTGCTGGCGCTGGTCGGCGGCCATATGATCGTCAGCGCATTCAAGCCCGATGAGGACGATGCGCCGCCGCGGTCCTCCTCGCCGCTGCTGCTGATGGCGACAGCGATCGGCACCAGCATCGATGCGATGATCGTCGGCGTCTCGCTCGCCTTTCTCGAAGTGAATATCATCGTCGTCGCGGCCGCCATCGGCTTTGCGACCTTCGTGATGTCCACGCTCGGCGTGCTGGCCGGCCGCGTGGTCGGCGCGCGGGTGGGGCGGATGGCGGAGGCTGTGGGCGGGATCGTGCTGATCGGGCTCGGGGTTTCGATCCTGATCCAGCATCTTCAGCCGGGGATGTGATGTGGTCCCCGAACGGGCCGTCGAATCGAAACGGCCATCCTGGGATGACGAGGATGGTCGTTGCGGGACAAAACGCCCTGGCGATGCCGCGCAGCCGCCGCCGCCGCGCCGATGCGCAATGTCAGTTCCGGTTGAGCGAGATCCGCATCACTTCCGCGCCGGTGTCGCGGCGCGTCATCACGAGCTGAAGCTGGTTGCCGGGCGCGGAGAGGGTCATGTGCCGCGGCGGCTCGTTCGGCTCGTCGACGGCGAGCGACAATGTGTTGCCCTTGCGCGAGCCGGCCAGCGCGGCCCTGCGGTCGCTCATCGTCCACTGGCCCGCATAATTCTCGCCGCGGGTCCGCCGCAGCGATGTGTTCACGGTCGAGTTCAGCAGGGCGCCGCCGCACTTGCCCTGCATCTGGAGTTGCTCACCGGACACGGCATTGTTGAAATTGCAGTTGACCGAGATCATTGGCATGCCCGGCGCGATCCGCACCGAGCCCTTGCCGCTCCAGCTCCCATGATAGGGTTTCAGGCCGTCGCTGGCTTGGGTGGATTGAGCCTGCGCCCCGGCTGGCAGCAGCACGAGCGCAACCAGCACCGCCGCGAGCGGCGAAAATCGGCCTGAAAAATCGCTGGATGAGATCATGCGAGGTCTGTCCTTTCCTGTTCGTTCCCGTCCCGGCCGTTTGGGCCGGCCGGCATCAGCCGCGGAACCCCGCGCCATCTGCCATTGTCATCACGGCAGAGAGCCATGTCGCATGGGCGACATTATGGTGTCACAATGGGGATGGCGTGGCCTTGACGGGGTTTTCTGGGGTTCGAACGAAATCAGGGTGAACTCGCGCAGAACGCGACAGAACAGCAACGCGGGACGGTCTGCTTTGATTCCGGCAAGGCAGACCTCGACATCGCAAAACCCTAGCGCTGCCGGCCCTGCTTCTGCTGCTCCTGAAGCCAGTCGGACAGCTTTTCCGGAGATTTCGCGCCGGACTTCGCAGTCTTCCCGGTGGCACTCTTCCCGGTGGCGGAAGCGCGCGCGCCGGCTTTCGCGCCACTCTTGGCGGCGGTGGCGGCAGTCTTGCGTGCCGTCCGGGCCGGCGGCTGGGCGGCCTGCTCGGCCTCCCGCGCGAGCCGCAGCGCCCTCAGCCGCGCGCTTTTCTCGCGGATAGCGATCTTCTCGGCCTCGTATTCGGACATGGCCTTGCGGCCATCTTCTTCGCGTTCGCGCTTGCGCTGTTCGGCCAGGGGATCACGGGGCGTCGGCAATGATATCTCCTCGAGAGCTGCGGCGGTCGGCAGGCACGGAAGCGCCCAGCGCGGCAGGGGGAAGCCGCCGCCGGAATGCCGACCGGAAATGTTATGTTTCATATGGGGTGCGGAGGCGGTGGAATCAACGCATCGGCGCGCCCGGAGACGGGGTTCTGCCCATCTTTGCGCTATTTGTCTGCTGTGGGAGCGCCCGCAGTGGGGCGCCTGTCATGGGCGTGATCGTCAGGTCGGCGCGCGGCCGGCCGGCAGCTTGAACAGCCCGTCCGGCAGCGTGGCGACATGATCGAGCACCGTCCCGCTGTCCAGCACGTCGCCATATTTGGCGTTGATGTCGAACAGCGTCACCGCGTGGCTCATCTCGAAGCGGTCGAAGCAGCCGTCGGCGACGACGCAGCTCCGGTAGCTCTGATGGAAGGCGTCCAGCACGGTGGCGCGCACGCAGCCGGAGGTGGTGGTGCCGGTGACGATCAGGCTGTCGCAGCCCAGCTCCACGAGATGCGATTGCAGATAGGTGCCCTGGAAGGCGCTCGGCAGGTTCTTGTAGAGCACGATGTCCTGCGGCTGCGGGGCGATCTGCGGCATGATCTCGTTGCCGTCGTGATTGCTGGGCGGCGCGGCCTGATGGCCGAGCGTGACGTTGCGCTTCCACAGGCCGGTGCCCCAGTTGTCCGGGCGGCGCAGGGCAGGCGGATAGCCCGTGGTGTAGATCACCGGCAGGCCCTTGGCGCGGGCGGCGGCGATCAGTTTCTCCAGCACCGGCAGCGCGTCCCAGGCGGCCTCGCCGCAGGAGGTGCGCCATTTCTTCACCGAATCGAGGATCGGCTCGCGGACATCGCCGCAGAAAGCATAGCTCACGTCGATGACCAGCAGCGCCGGCCGCGCCCCGAAGCCCATGGTGCGGCCGAAGCCGGAGCCGGCGAGCACCGCGCGGTCCTGCTCGGTCAGAAACTTGTCCCAGATCGCGGCCATTGCATTCTCCCCCCGACAGCGCCGGGGAGGTTAGCCGGAGCGGCCGCGGGGGGCAACCGGGAGGCGCCGGTTGTCCGGTTGAAATCCCAGCAGGATCAAGGGGCTGGAAGAAAAGCCATAGTCCGTGGAGGGGCCGTTCCGGCGGTTGACTTCGGCAGGCCGGCTCCTTATGGTCCGCGCCTATTCAAAAAATCGCGTTTCGTAAGATCGCGTTGTTCCGGCGCTCCGTCGCCGCATGGGTTTGGTCATGAAGATCCGCAATTCGCTGAAGTCGCTGCTCGGCCGCCACCGCGCCAACCGCCTCGTGCGCCGCAAGGGCCGCGTCTACATCATCAACAAGGTGCAGAAGCGCTTCAAGGCGCGCCAGGGCTGAGCCCGGACCAGCCTCGGCCTGCGGCGCGAACCTGCCTGCCGCAGGCTGTCACGCTTGCGCGATCCCGATCGTTTTCATCTTGCCGCCATCCCGCGAAGGGCTAAGCTTCGCGGGATGTTCGTTTTTATCCGCTCCGCGCTGCCGGGCGCCCTGCTGCTGACGCTGGCCGCTGTCGCGCCCGACAGCGTTTCGGCGCAAATGCAATTTGCCCAAAGCCAGCAGGCCCGGCCCGCGCCGTCCCCGCCTGCGCAAACATCCGAAGCCTCGCCCCGGATCGATGACAAGTCCCCGGACGGAAATTCCCGGACGGTCCGCACGCTCGACCGTCTGTTCGCCGCGCTGAAAGCCGCGCCGGACGAGGGCACGGCCAAGGCCGTCGAAGGCCGGATCTGGGCGCAATGGCTCGCCTCGCCGAGCGACACCGCGACGCTGCTGATGAGCCGGGTCGGCATCGCTATGGAGGCCAAGGACCTCGCCCTGGCGGACCGGCTGCTCACCGCCATCATCGAGATCCGCCCGGACTTCACCGAAGCCTGGAACAGGCGGGCGACGCTGCGCTATCTGCGCAAGGATTTCGGCGCGGCGCTGGCGGACCTGCGCGAGGTGCTGGCCCGCGAGCCCCGGCATTTCGCCGCGCTGATGGGCCTCGGGCTGATCCTCCAGGAACTGGGCGACGACCGCCGGGCGCTGGATGCCTATCGCCGCGCGGTCGATCTCCATCCCCGCCTGCCCAACGTCGCCGACCGTATCAGGGACCTCACCGAGAAGGTCGAGGGCCGCGATATCTAGCGCATGATCCCGAAAAGTGGGTACCGGTTTTCGGAAAAGATCATGCGCAAGGACAAACATGATCCCGAAAAGTGGGTACCGGTTTTCGGAAAAGATCATGCGCAAGGACAAAACATGATCCCGAAAATGCCTGCCCCGGATTCGAGTCCCGTGGCATGATCCTGGACCTGACCCCCGGCGCACCGGAAGCGGGAAAACAGCGCCGGGCGGTATTCAGATTCACGATGTCAAACAGCAAGACTTGAGATTATATTCCTTTTAGGAATTTTGTCAAGAAACCTGTCGGCTGGCAGAGCCGTACCGTCCGGAAGTTTTTCTGGGCGGAAAGCGCCCCCACCCATGGCTCCTGCCGGCGATTCTTCGCCGCGACCTGTAGTCCGCCTGCGAGCGAACGGCGACGAACCGTTCAGATGATGCCGTGCGCGCGGAGCAATGCCTGTTCGTCGCCCGAGACCCAGCCGAACACCTTCGGCTCTCCGTCCAGCATCTGCACGAAGTAATGGACCTCGAAATCGATGGTGACGTCCGCCTGTGCCGCGCAGGTATAGGTCGCCCGCCAGCCGACATGCGCGACGCAATGATGGTCGTCGATCGGCGAGAAGCGGATGGCGCGGATCCGCATGTCTTTCGTGCCGATCGCCCGATAATGGGCATGGCCCTGCGCCATGGCCTGCCTGAATGTATCGTCGTTCCGCCCGGTCATCACGCCGGCGGGCGAGGCTGCGATGAACGCGGGCGCATACAGCCCGGCGGTCTCGTCCATGGCGTCCTGCGCGTCTTCGCCATGGAGGGAGCGATTGAACAGGCTTTCGTATCTCGCGAAAAACGCCCTGACGCCGGCTTCCATGATCCGCGCTCCCTCAGACTTCCGCAAACGGCGGCGGAAGGGGACATCGGCGCAAGACATCGGCGGCGGTCATTCCGGGAGCCGCGGCCTCATTCCAGCGCAGCATCCGCGCCGACAAAGGCGATGCGCACCATGTTGGTGGCCCCCGGCGTGCCGAGGGGCACGCCTGCGACGATGATGACGCGCTGGCCGGTCTTCACGAAACTGTCCCGGAAGGCGAGGCGGCAGGCCCGCGCCACCATGTCGTCCTGGTCGTGGGCGTCTTCCGCAACGATACAGTGCACGCCCCAGGCCAGCGCCAGCCGCCGCGCGGTGGTCAGGCGGGGAGAGATCGCGACGATGGGGGACTGGGGCCGCTCGCGCGAGACCCGCAGCGCCGTCGAGCCGGAGCTGGTCCAGCAGACGATGGCCGGCAGGTCCAGCGTTTCCGCGATCTGGTGCGCGGCGGAGGCGATGGCGTCCGCGCCGGTGGGCTCCGGCACATGGCGCTGGGCGTTGATGATGCCGGCATAGAGCGGGTCGCGCTCCACTTCCTCGGCGATGCGGTTCATGGTGGTGATGGCCTCGACAGGAAACTGTCCCGCCGCCGATTCCGCCGAGAGCATCACCGCGTCGGCGCCCTCGAAGATCGCCGCGGCGACGTCGGAGACCTCGGCGCGCGTCGGCACCGGGCTGGTGATCATGGATTCCAGCATCTGCGTCGCCACGATCACCGGCTTGCCGGTGCGCCGCCCGGCGCGGGTCATCTGCTTCTGCACGCCCGGTACCTTTTCGAGCGGCATCTCGACGCCGAGATCGCCGCGCGCGACCATCAGGGCGTCGGAGGCTTCCAGAATCTCTTCCAGCCGGGTCACGGCCTGCGGCTTCTCGATCTTGGACAGGATCGCCGCGCGGCCGCGCGTGATCTTGCGGGCCTCGGCGATGTCCTCCGGGCGCTGGATGAAGGACAGCGCGATCCAGTCGATGCCGGTTTCAAGCGCGGCTTCGAGGTCGGCGCGGTCCTTGTCCTGAAGCGCGGCGAAGGGGATCAGCGTGTCCGGCAGGCTGACGCCCTTGCGGTCCGACAGGCGGCCGGCGACCGCCACGCGGGTCACGATCCGGTCCGGCGTCACTTCGGTCGCGACCAGCCGCACCTTGCCGTCGTCCAGCAGCAGGTTGTGGCCGGGCTGGACCGCCGCGATGATCTCGGGGTGAGGCAGATGGACGCGCGAGGCATCGCCCGGCGCCGGATCGGCATCGAGCGTGAAGGTCGCGCCGTTCTCCAGCATCACCGGTCCGTCAGCGAAGCGGCCGACCCGCAGCTTCGGCCCTTGCAGATCGACGAGAATGCCGATCGGCCGCCCGACCTCCTCCTCGATGCTGCGGATGGCCGCGACCATCTCCCGCATCCGCTCATGGCTGGTGTGGCTCATGTTGATGCGGAACAGGTCCGCGCCGGCCCTGAACAGCTCCGCGATGATCCTCGGGTCGGACGAGGCCGGACCGAGCGTGGCGACGATCTTGGTCCGGCGGAGACGGCGCATTATTTCGGACTTCCGGGCTGCGGCGGCGGGCGTCCGCCGGGGGGAGGGGGCAGATAGGACGGCATCGCGGGCGACGATGCCGGACTGGGCGAATCGGTGAGCTGCACGGTCCAGGACCGCTGCTCGGTGGTGTCGACCTCGAAAAAGCCGGTGCGCTCATAGCCGCGCACCAGGCAGTCCTCGGTGCCGCGAATCGTGAACTCCTTTTCGCGGGTACACATATAGGCCTGGCCGGACCATTCGCCGCCACGGTCGTAATCGACGGCGTGGATGTAATAATAGCGGGCGATCAGGGAGCCATGCATCAGCGTCTCGCAGGCGCGGGGCGCGAGATTCCACCAGCCCTCGGTGGTCCAGCCGTCGCGGTCCTTGTAGCCGATGGCGATGCCGATCCGGCTGCCGGTGTTGTTGCACAGGCGAAAGTCCGCCGCCGCCGGCGCGGGCGCGGCCAGCACGCAGACCAGCACGACCAGCGCGGAACCGACGCAGCGCCAGCGACGCCAGCCATCTCCATCAGCAAGAGCCCACATCATTCCTGTTCTTGCTTGCAATGAAACGCGACTTCCGTGTGACGGTGGTGGGCGGCCGCGAAGCCTGTCCCCGAAAGATCGAAACCGCAGGATTCCCGCCCGTCCGTCAAGGCCGGTCGATGAGGATGGCACGGAAGTCGTTGACATTGGTGTGAGTGGGGCCGGTCCGCAGCAGGTCTCCCAGCCTCTCGAAGAAGCCGGTGGAATCGTTGGCCGCCAGCGCCGCGGTGGGGTCCAGACCCAGTTCGCGCGCCCGGGCGAGGGTGTCGGGGCCGCACCAAGCGCCGGCGGGGTCGTCCGCGTTGCCGCCGCCGCCATCGGTGCCGTCCGTATCCCCCGCCAGCGCATGGACGCCGGGCAGGCCGTCCAGCGCCATGGCGAGCGCCAAGGCGTATTCCTGGTTGGGGCCGCCCCGGCCCGATCCCGTGCCGCCGCCGCGCAGGGTCACCGTCAGCTCGCCGCCGGAGATGAGCACGGCGCGCCGCCCGGCCTGCGCCAGTTCGCGGGCCTGCCGGGCATGATCGGCGGCGACGTCGCGCGCCTCGCCCTCCAGCCGGTCGCCGAGCAGGATCGGCTCGTAGCCGGCTTCGCGGGCCTTCGCCGCCGCCGCGGCGAGGGCGTCAGTGGGCCGCGCGATCAGGCTGAAGATAGTGCCTTGCAACACCGGATCGTCCGCCTTCACGCTCTCGCTGGCGGGATCGTCCAGGACCCGGTGGACGGCCTCCGGCGCGGCAATGTTGTATTTTGCGAGGACGGCGCGGGCGTCCGCGAGGGTGGTGGCGTCGGCCACCGTGGGGCCGGAGCCGATCACGGCGGGGTCGTCCCCCGGCACGTCGGAAATGGCGAGCGTCACCAGCCGCGCTGGCCGCGCAGCGCGGGCGAGCCGGCCGCCCTTGATGCGCGAGAGGTGTTTGCGGACGGCGTTGATCTCGCCGATCTGCGCGCCGCTGGCGAGCAGGGCGCGGGTCACGGCCTGCTTGTCGGCCAGCGTGAGGCCGGCGGCCGGGGCGATCCAGTTGGCCGAGGCGCCACCCGAGAGCAGCACCAGCACGAGATCGTCCGCCCCGGCGGCTTGCGCGAGCCGCAGCGTGTCGGCGGTGGCCGTGAGTCCGGCTTTGTCCGGCACCGGGTGGCCGGCCTCGACCATCCGCACCGCCCGGGTCGGCCGGCCATAGCCATGCCGGGCGACGGCGAGGCCGTGCAGCCGGCCGGCGGCGAGCCCCAGCGTGTCGAGATAATGCGCCTCCGCCACCTCGGCCATGCTGCCGGCGGCCTTGCCGGCGGCGAGCACGAGCAGCCGGCCGCGCTCCGGCGGCGCGGGCAGATGCGCCGGCAGGCAGCGGCGCGGATGCGCGGCGGCGACGGCCGTGTCGAACAGGTCGCGGAGCAATCCGGGAGGAGAATGGGGCGTCGGCGGCACGGCGGTTTTCAGAGGGCTGGACCTTCAGATGTTCGGGCTTCGGAGGCTTGGGCTTCGCAGGCTTGGGCTTCGGAGGCTTGGGCTTTCAGGATGTCGTGAGAACGGGACCGGAGCCGCTGCAACCTCTGGTCAAGTGCGGCAAGTTGTTTATAGTTATTCCATATTCGATCTGTGGACCCGTGCGCGCATATGGCGGCGCGGGACCCCGCCAAGAAGACGACGAGGGCAACGTCCCTCACATAACAAACCATAGGGAGAGAAGCATGACGATGGTCACGCTATCCATCAACGGTCAGTCCAAGCAAGTGGACGTTGCCGCCGACACCCCGTTGCTGTGGGTGATCCGCGAACATCTCAAACTCACAGGTACGAAATACGGCTGCGGCGCGGGTCTCTGCGGCGCATGTACCGTGCATCTCGACGGCATGTCGGTGCGCTCGTGCCAGACCGCCGTGTCCGACGTGAAGGACCAGAAGATCACCACCATCGAGGGCCTTTCGCCGAATGGGGACCACCCGCTCCAGAAGGCATGGATTCTCGAACAGGTGCCGCAATGCGGCTATTGCCAGTCCGGCCAGATCATGGCCGCGGCCGAGCTGCTGGCTTCCAACAAGTCCCCCTCGCGCGACCAGATCGTCCAGCACATGGACGGCAACATCTGCCGCTGCGGCACTTATCCGAAAATCGTGCGCGCCATCGAACGCGCCTCGCGGGAGGGCTGACGTCATGACCATGACCGAGAACAGACACGAAGTCTCGCGCCGCGCCTTCGTCGGCGGCACCGCAGGACTGACCTTCGCCTTCGCGACGCCGGGCTTCCTCGGCGCGATGACCGGGCCTGTCGCGGCCGCGACCGAAGCCGGCGCCAAGACCGTCGGCGGCTGGATCACCATCGCGCCGAGCGGCGCCATCACCATCGCCGCGCCCGCGGCTGAGATGGGGCAGGGCGTGTTCACCGCCATTCCCATGATCATGGCCGAGGAAATGGACGCGGACTGGACGCAGGTCACCGCGACCTTCCCACCGGCCGTGACCAACAACCCGATCTATGGCAACCCGCGCCTCGGCAATTCCCAGACCACCGTGGCGAGCCAGGCCGTCCCCGGTTACTGGGACAAGGTGCGGCTCGTCGGCGCGCAGGCGCGCCGTGTGCTGATGCAGGCGGCGGCCGAGAAATGGGGCGTGCCGCTGGCGGAAGTGACCACCGGCCCGAGCGTCGTCATCCATGAGAAATCCAACCGGCGCATGAGCTATGGCGAGGTCGCGGCCTTCGCGACCGTGCCGGACGAGTTGCCCAAGCTCGGCGAGGCGGATTTCAAGAAGCCGTCGCAATACCGCATCATCGGCCGCGACACCGCGCGGCTCGACATTCCCGACAAGGTCGCCGGCAAGACCGTCTACGGCATGGATGTGCAGGTGCCGAACATGGTCTATGCGACCATGCTGCGCGCGCCGGTGGAAGGCGCTGCCCCCGAGGCCGTGAACGACGCGCAGGCCAGGGCGGTGCCCGGCATTCTCCGGACCGTGAAGCTGAAGGATGCCGTCGCCATCGTCGGCGAGACGGTCGAGGCCGTGTTCAAGGCCCGCGACCTGCTCGACGTCACCTGGAAGGGCGGCGCGACGGCCGGCTTCGACAGCGACAAGGCCATGGGCGAATATGTCACTCGCGCCCGCAACCTCGAGGACAAGGGGCAGACCTTCAAGTCCCATGGCGACCGGGCGGCGGCCTTCCTGCCGACCGCGAAGGTGATCAGCGCCGAATATCAGAGCGACTATGTTCATCACGCCCAGATGGAGCCGATGAACATGACCGTCAGCGTCAGCGAGGCCGGCGACGAGGCGGACATCTGGGTCGGCACCCAGGCCCAGGCCGCGATCACCGGAACGGCCGCCGGCTTCCTCAAGACCAAGCCGGAAAAGATCCGCGTGCATCAGCACTTCATGGGCGGCGGCTTCGGCCGGCGCATCTATTGGGACCTCGTGCCTTATGCGTTGCAGACGGCGAAGGAGGTCAAGCGCCCGGTGAAGATGATCTGGACCCGCGAGCAGGATGTGAAGTCCGCCTTCTCGCGGCCGATGTCGGCGCATTTCATGCAGGCGGCCGTGGACGACAGCGGCAAGATCGTCGGCTGGACGCACCGCATCGTCGCGGAGGCGACCACCGGCTATATGCAGGCCGCGCGCCTCGAAGCCGCCAAGGGGCTCGACCCGCTCACGCTGGAAGGCTCCGAGCATAAATACGAGATCGAGAATGTCTCGATCGACTATTTGATCGAGAAGCACGGCACGGCGCTGGCGGCGTGGCGGGCGATCGGTTCCGGCTTCAACAAATTCGCGATCGAGGCTTTCGTCGACGATCTCGCCCGCGAACTGAAAGTCGATCCGCTCGAATTCCGCATGCGGATGCTGTCCAAACATCCGCGCGGCCGCAAGATCCTCGAAACCGTCGCGGAGATGGCGGAGTGGACGAAGAAGCGGCCCGAAGGGCGCGCGCTCGGCCTTGCCTATGTCGATGTCTGGGCGACGCCGGCGGCGGCCATCGCGGAAGTCTCGGTGGACCGCAACACGGGCCAGATCCGCGTTCACAAGTTCTGGAACGCGGTCAATCCCGGCATCGTCATCAATCCGGCGAATGTCGCGGCCCAGAGCGAGAGCAACGTGGTCTATGGCCTCAGTCAGGCGCTGAAGGAGCGGATCAGCTTCATGGACGGGGAGGTGGAGCAGAACAACTTCTCCGACTACGAGGTGCTGCGCATGTCCGAGACGCCGGAGATCTTCACCAAGGTCATCGCCACCGAGGACAAGCCCACCGGCATCGGCGAGATCGTGCTGCCGCTGATCGCGCCGGCGGTGTCCAACGCGATGCTGGCGCTCACCGGCAAGCGGCTCGGCCACATGCCGTTCACGCCGGAGCGCGTGAAGGCGGCGCTGGCCTGACAAAGTCGGCCTGACGGGAAAACGGTTCCGGCGGCGCAGTTCCGCCGGAACCGCCTCTCGACGTCCCTTTGCGGGACTGTGCCTGTGCGCACTGGCGACCCCGGCGTCCGATCACTATGTTGCCGGCGACATTGCATGAAGCCGGAGGCCGCAGGAGATCCGCCATGGCGCTCGACGACAAGACCCGGACCGAACTCGATGCCGCCGTGCTGCGGCGGCTCATCAGCCATCTTCAGAACCGCACCGACGTGCAGAATATCGACCTGATGAATCTCGCCGGCTTCTGCCGCAACTGCCTCTCCAACTGGATGAAGGAGGAGGCCGAGGCGCGGGGGCTGGCGCTGTCCCGCGACGAAAGCCGCGAGGAAATCTACGGCATGCCGTATGACGAGTGGAAGGCGAAGCACCAGAAGGAAGCGACGCCGGACCAGAAGGCTGCTTTCGCCAAGGCCAATCCGCAGCATTGACGGCGGCTGCCAGTTCGGTGGCTGCTGGTTCGGTGGCTATTCTGGCGGCGGCCTTTCTGTCGGCCGCTGCCTGTGACCGGCATCATGCGGGTCCCGCCGGAGCGGCAGATATGGCAAGTGACGGGATATTCATGGATTTGCCGCCCCGGAGCGGCGTTTCCGCCCCGTCAACCGGTGCCGGCTACCGTTCCGCGCCGCTGTGGGTACCGTGGATGACAGGCCGCCCGGCTTGACCCGGCCGCCGCCGTCCCCGACACAGGAGCCGACGAAGCCGCGTCGCGCCGACCCGCGCCCGGCGTTCCCCGAATCGATGCGTATCAAGGACCCGTGTCATGGCCGTCGCCGCCGTTGCCGAAACCGACGAAGTCTCCACCAGCTTCGCCAAGGACCAGCTCAAGGCGTTCGTCGAGCGCATCGAGCGCCTCGAGGAAGAAAAGAAGGCGATCTCGGACGACATCAAGGATGTCTATGCGGAAGCCAAGGGCAACGGCTTCGACGTCAAGGCGCTGCGCCAGATCATCCGCATGCGCAAGCAGGACATGGACGAGCGCAAGGAGGCCGAGGCGATCCTCGAAGTCTATATGCACGCGCTGGGGATGCTGGTGTGACTGCGCTCGCCCGATATGACGCTGCCTGCGCCGCACTCGCCGCCGCCGTGAGTGCTGACGAGGTCATGCAGGTGCGCCTTGAGACGAAGGCGATCGAGGCTGTCGGCCGCGTGGCGCGTAACATTGATCTCGAGATTCAGGCGCGAACGCTGCGGATCCGTGCGGAAGCGCGCCTTGCCGTTATGTTGGATGAAGGTGAGCGGCTCGGCATCATCGCGCCCCACGGCGGGCCACGTAGAAAAAAGCAAGATTCCGAGTCGGAATCTTGCTTCGGGCCCGCCACGCTCAAGGAAATTGGCATCGCTCCGAAGATTGCGATGCAGGCGCGGCGGCTCCATAGCCTCGGCCCAGACGGACTTGATCGAGTCATAGAGGAGTTCGGATCGGAAAGCCGTAAACGTGGCCGGCTCGCGGTTAACGTCATCGACGACGCTATCGCGAAGCGAAACGCGGAGGCTCGCCGGGACCTGTCCCGCGTCCTCTCTGAGGCGTCCGTCGCGTTGTCTCCGACTGGCCGCAAGTTCTCGGTTGTCTATGCCGATCCCGCATGGTCCCGGAAGGCGGGCATCGGCAATCGAGCCTATGAGAACCACTACACCACGATGTCGTGGAACGACATCATCGCCATGCCGGTCGCGCAGCGGTTGTTGCCTGATGCGTGGGTGTTCCTCTGGATTCCGCGCGCCCACATGTTCGCATTACATCCCGTCGAGGTCACCACGCCGCTCGGCCGCATCACAGTCAAGATGCCGCTGGCATGGGCCGTCGCGCAGGCGTGGGGCTGCGATGCCTATTCCACCTGCTTCGTCTGGACCAAGACCGATGAGGATCATCCGCAGGATCACGGGTCCGGTTTGATCGTATGGGATCAGGATGAGGTCCTGCTGCTGTTCAAGCGCGGCCGCGGTCTCCCTATGCCGTCCGGCGCCGAGAAAGTCGGTTCCAATCATCGCGAGCGTTCGGCTGGTCATAGCGCCAAGCCGACCTACTACCGCGACATGATCAATCGGATGACCGGCTGCCTGCCGGTCCTGGAGCTATTTGCCCGGGAGGATGACGTTCATCCGCTCCCCGAGAACTTCTTCACCTGGGGCAACCAGTCCCGCAATACGGCCGAGGACCCCATCACCGGCTCAGAAGCCATCCGTGCCGGCGCTGCGGAGTATGCGCCATGAAGAGACCCGGCCGCCCGTTCACGCCAGCAGATGATGATGCGATCCGCAGGGGTCGCAGAGCCGGCCACACCTACAATCGGATCGCCCAGGATCTTGGGAGAGGCAAAGGCATCATCACCAAGCGCGCCATTCGGCTCGGAATCTGGGGCATGAAGCCGGAGTGCGTGCCGCTCGAACCAATTCCGCCGGAGCCGCGAGTGGAGGCTCATCTGCTGGAGCCCGGCAATCGCGTCAAGACCACGCGGGAGCAGGAGATCGACCGCCAGCGCCGGATCGAGGCCACGCACCGTCGCACCCTGACACAGGAGGTCTTCGGCGACCCGCCTCCGGGATTCAGTGCTCTTGATCGGCGGGGGAAGTAGTGTGGTCTTTCAATCTTCTGGCTTTGGTAATTTGCGATCCGAGATCAGCATCCAGCAAGGTGCAGTATTTCTCGATGTCTTTCAGTATCTCATCAGCTACCAGAACAGTCTTCGAATATTGCGATATTGGTCGACTCTTGTTGCTAGCAACGAGCGCTCTGATTTTCGCCGACGTTGCAAGAAATATGGAGCGATCGTTTGGCTCCATATCTCGAGCGATTGTGGTGTCGGGGATCAGTTGCTCGATAAGGAGAAAGTCGGCCTCCAAGGTATCACTGTCGACCCTAATGGCATCCATGTTGGCATAAAGAACAGAGCAAGCATGGATGGCCTGAGCGACCTCGATGACCGCAGCAACCTTTGCTGCCTCCTGAATTCTGCGACGATCATCTGCAGCCCGCTTCATCTGGGTTTGGACCGCCCGCCAGGCGAGCCACCCAGCAAACACTGTACCGGCGGCCCCAATCAGCGAGCCGATAAGAGATTGCCAATGTTCGAGGAAATTCACGAGCGTTGTCATTTAATGGCTCTCCGTCTCCAGTATCTGTACCTCACCCGCGTAGAACAAGAACATCGAAATGCGCATGCCATCGAATGATCATTCGCCGCCGTCACACGGCAAACTACACAACGATCGGCAACACCCTCTTTGAGGATCGCCGGCTGGCAGCTGACGAGGTCGGCGTGCTGGCGTGGCTCCTATCACGTCCGAACGATTGGGAGGTCCGGAGGGCTGCCATCGCCCGGCGCTGGGGTATGGGTCGCGAGAAGATCGCGCGGATCTTCCATTCATTCATCCGGACCGGATGGGTCGTCGCGGAGTCGACGCGCCTGTCCGATGGCCGCTTCTTTGTCGCCTATGTCGTCAATGACGAGCCGGGACCGGAGTTGTCCCCGGAGGAGGCCAAGAACGCCGTCAGTTTGATCCCCGCGGAGCCGGGCGATGAGGCTGATGAGGCCGGATCGGAGACCGAGGAAACGGAGAATTCCTCAACAAAAACCGTGCCTGAAAACCCGTATGCGGTGCCACCCGTAGCCGGTAAGCCGGATACGGCTAACCCGGCACGGCTATATATAGATTCACTAAAACCTGAATCACAAACCCCCACAAGGCCCCCAGCGCCGGTCGGACCTCCGTTCGTCGATCTCAGGACCATCTGGCCCGAGGATCATGTCAACAGCGCCTTCGCCTGCGAGAAGCGCTTTGCCCG
>DATMEW010000115.1:0-29611 GCA_035556495.1 Xanthobacteraceae bacterium
AGAAGACGGCTCTCCGGTGCTTTGGCTTTGATGGAATCAGAGCCAAAGCACCATGTTTTTGCCTGTCGCATTTTCTTGCATGCGGCGGGACCGCTTCGCTTGAAAACGCTCCCAAACAAAAGGGGCGGCTCGCGCCGCCCCGTAGGTGATCTCACAATTGAGTGATCTTCCGATGGCTTCACGCCGTCAGTTCGGCACGGGGGTCTTCTGCGCGGTGTTGGTCGTCACCTTGCCGCTGCGCAGCATGTCCACCGCCTGGGTCAGGGCCTTGTCGTCCTTCGGGTCCGGCGGGATGTAGGACTGCGAGCCGGTGGACTCGTCGCCATCGGCCTTGAGATGGCCGCGCAGCGAAGCTTCGCCCCGGGTGTCGGTGCGCGACTTGAGTTCCTCGGGCACGTCCTGCAACACCTCGATGTCCGGCGTGATGCCCTTGGCCTGGATCGACTTGCCGGACGGCGTGTAATAGCGCGCGGTGGTCAGCCGCAGCGCGCCGTTGCCGGCGCCGAGCGGGATGATGGTCTGCACCGAGCCCTTGCCGAAGGACCGGGTGCCGAGCACGGTCGCCCGCTTGTGGTCCTGCAACGCGCCGGCCACGATCTCCGAGGCCGAGGCCGAGCCGCCGTTGATGAGCACGACGATGGGCTTGCCCCTGGTGAGGTCGCCGGCCCGGGCGGTGAACCGCTGGGTCTCCTCGGCGTTGCGGCCGCGTGTCGAGACGATCTCGCCGCGGTCGAGGAAGGCGTCCGACACCGAGATGGCCTGATCGAGCAGGCCGCCCGGATTGTTGCGCAGATCGACGACATAGCCCTTGAGCTTGTCGCCGCCCTGGCTGCTGAGGTCCGTCAGGGCCTTCTTCAGGTTGTCGGTGGTCTGTTCGTTGAACTGGCTGACGCGGATATAGGCGACGTCGTCGCCCTGCATGTTGGAGCGCACCGCGCGGACGCGGATCACGTCGCGGGTGATGCTGACTTCGACCGGCTTGTCCTGCCCCTTGCGCATGATGCGCAGGCGGATGTTGGTGTTGATCGGGCCGCGCATCTTCTCGACGGCCTGCGTGAGGGTCAGGCCCTGCACGGCCTCTTCGTCGAGATGGGTGATGATATCGTTGCTGAGCACGCCCGCCTTGGCCGCCGGCGTGTCGTCGATGGGCGCCACGACCTTGATGAGGCCGTCCTCCATCGTCACCTCGATGCCGAGGCCGCCGAACTCGCCGCGGGTCTGCACCTGCATGTCGCGGAAGCTCTTGGAGTCGAGGAAGCTCGAATGCGGATCGAGGCCGGCCAGCATGCCGTTGATCGCGGACTCGACCAGCTTGGAATCTTCGGGCTTCTCGACATAGTCGGCGCGGACCCGCTCGAACACATCGCCGAAGAGATTGAGCTGCCGGTAGGTGTCGGCGGCGGCGGCCTTGGCGCTGGAGCCGAGCAGCACGGCGCGCGGCTGCGTCATGACCAGCGTCAGTGCTGCGCCCGCCGCGGCGCCGAGAAGAATGAGGGAGGTCTTGCGCATCATCCGCGAACCTTTTCGGCTTGACCCGCGGCCCACCATGGACCCGGATCGACGGGCGTCCCGTCCTTGCGAAACTCGACGTAAAGCACCGGCTGTCCCGCCGATGCTCCTGCTTGCCGCTGACTGGCTCCGATCATGGCCGCGTTCGCTGTCTGCGAACTGCCCCCCATCACCGCGACCGGCTCACCTGTCAGCACGAACTGGCCGAGTTCCACAGAGATTCGGGACATTCCGGCCAGGAGGATATGATATCCGCCTCCCGCATTGAGTATCAAGAGTTGGCCGTAATTGCGGAAGGGTCCGGAATAAACCACCCAGCCGTCACACGGAGCCGTGACCTGCGCCTCGGCCCGGGTCGCGATGGACAGGCCCAGCGCCGGCCCGCCGACGCCGTCGTCGTCGCCGAAGGTGCGGATCCGGAGGCCGTTCACCGGCAGCGGCAGCAGCCCTTTCGCCGCGGCAAAGGCGATGGCGGGGGCCAGCCGCCCGGCGTCGCGCAGGGCGGCCGGGTCCTGGCCGAGGTCGATGCCCTTGCGCTCGGGGTCGGTCCGCAGCGCCGCCCGCTCGCGCCGGTCGTTGCGGGGCAGGCTCTGCTCCAGCCGGGCGATGAGCGCGCGGACGTCCTCCGCCTGGCGGGCCAGCGCCTCGGCGGCGGCGCGGCTGTCGGTGACGGCCGCCTCGGTCGCGGCCTGGGCCTTGGCCCGCTCCTCCGTCAGCAGCGAAAGCCGCATCCGCTCGTCCGTCAGGGCGTTGAGGTCCGTCGTCAGCCCCGCATTCTCGCGGTCGATCTCGGCACGGGTGCGCAGCAGGTCGTTGAGGTCGGAGAGCAGGACCTCCGCCTTCTGGCGCATGTCCGGCAGCACGGCGCCGAGCATCATGGCGCTGCGCAGGGCTTCCAGCGCGTCGCCCGGCCGGACCAGCAGGGCGGGGGGCGGCCGGCGGCCGATCCGCTGAAGCGCGGCGAGAATTTCGGCGATGGCGTCCTGCTGGGCGTCCAGCGCCCGGCGCTGGGCCTGTTCGCTGGCGATGAGCGGGGCGAGCCGCTCCTGGGTCGCGGTGATCCGGCTCTCGACCACGCGCAGGCGCGCCGCGGTGTCGATGAGCTGCTGGCTCAGCTTGCGCCGGTCGTCGCCGATCGCGGCGATCTCGCGGCGCAGCCGGGCCGTGGTCTCGACGGCGCTGCGCTGCTTCGCGCGCAGGTCTTCAAGCTCCTGGTCGTGCTGCTTGAGCCGTTCGAGCGCGGGCGGCGGCGGTGCGGATGAGGCCGCCGGCTGCGCGGCAGCGGGCAAGGTTCCCGCGAGCGGATGTGCGGCGAGCAGATTCGCGGCGAGCAGGGACCATGCGATTCGGGACATCATGGCGAGTGAAGCGGAAGCGGCGGGAGAAGTCATCCCCGATGGTAGGGGTGGCCGGTGATGATGGTCATGGCGCGGTAGATCTGTTCGAGGATCATGATGCGGACCATCTGATGCGGCCATGTCGCCGCGCCGAAGGCGAGGCTCAATGTCTGCCGGTCGCGCAGGGCGGGAGCAAGGCCGTCTGCGCCGCCGATCACGAAGGCGGCCGCCGGCCGCGCTTCCTCCCGCCAGAGCTGGATATGCCCGGCCAGCGCCGCGCTCGACAGGCTTTCGCCGCGTTCGTCGAGCAGCACCAGCGGCGCGCGCTCCGGCACCACATTGGCGATGGCGATGGACTCTTCCAGCATCCGCTGTTCGGCAGAGGCCGCGCGGCTCTCCCGCAGTTCGACGATCTCCACCTCGCCGATGCCGAGGCCACGGCCGCTGTCGGCGGCGCGCTTGCGGTAGCGGTCCGCAAGCTCGCGCTCCGGACCCTGCTTCAGACGCCCGACGGCGATCAGCATGATGCGCATGGGTGACGTTCCGGCGCTGCGAAAGATGACGGGTATTGATAGCGACGCCGGCGGCGCAACAATAAGGCGCGACAGGCCCGTCCGGCGGAAACCGGGCAGGTCCGTGGCGGTGGTCGGGGCGTCAGCCTGCCGTCGGCAGGTCGGTCAGCACGCTGGTCGTCATGTCCTTGGCCTGTGGCTGGCCCATGTTCATCCACATCTTCTCGATCGCATAGAAGCTGCGCACTTCCGGGCGGAAGACATGAATGATGATGTCGCCGGCATCGATGGCGACCCAGTCGCAATGGGGCATGCCCTCGACCCGCAGCCCCTTGAGGCCGGCCTTCTCGAGCGCCTCGGTGACGCTGTTGGTGATCGCCGCCACATGGCGGTTGGAGGTGCCGGACGCCACGACCATGAAGTCGCCGATGGCGCTTTTGTCCTGGAGGTCGATGGTGACAACGTCCTGCGCCTTCATGTCGTCGAGGGCGGTCAGGACGAGGCGAAGAGCGGCCTCGGCGGCGGGATGCGGCGCGGGGGCCGGCCCGGGCTTGCGCGAACGCGCAGTCCGGGAAAGTGCGGGTGTGGACAGGGGCCCGTTTCCTTTCGGTATATGGCTCCGAGTCCCGGAGCCGTTTCTAAAATAGGCATGGGGCCGGGAAGGTTTCAACCTTCCGGCGCGGGAGTTTTCCGAGGGATTTTCTCACGCAACGCGGTGGAGGACAGCGGCGATTTGATGCCGTGCAGCAGCACCCAGGCTGGCGGTCTGCGCGCGGCGAGGGTGGCGGCGTCCCGTTCCGGAACCCGGAATGCGGCGAGGGCATGGCCGGCGCGGGAGGATATTGCCGAAACGCCGACGCCGCCACGGTCCACGACCGCGATCGGCACGGTTGCTGCGATGGCCTGCCAGTTCCGCCAGCGGTGGAAGGTCGCAAGGTTGTCCGCACCCATGATCCAGACGAATCGGACGCCGGGGCAGCGTCGTTTCAGCCAGCGCAGGGTGGCATGGGAATATGACGTGCCGATCACGGCCTCGATGCCGGTCACGGCGATTCGAGGATGGGCGGCGACGGCGTTGGCCGCCGCGATGCGCTCCGCCAGCGGCGGCAGCCGGCTGGTGTCCTTCAGCGGATTGCCGGGGGTGACGAGCCACCACACGGCGTCCAGCTTCAGGCGCTTCATGGCATGAAGGCTGATGGCGCGATGGGCGGCATGGGGCGGATTGAATGATCCGCCGAGCAGGCCGATGCGCATGTCGGCGGCGAAGGCCGGCAGGCGCAGGCCGCGGGAATCGCCAGCCGCCGCGCGGCACCGGATCACGGCCGGGTCTGGCCGGTGCCGCGCACGCGGTATTTGAAGGTGGTGAGCTGATCGACGCCGACCGGGCCGCGGGCATGCAGCTTGCCGGTGGCGATGCCGATCTCGGCGCCGAAGCCGAACTCTCCGCCGTCCGCGAACTGGGTCGAGGCATTGTGCAGCACGATGGCCGAATCGACCTCGCGCAGGAAGGTCTCGGCCGTATGCGCGTCGGCCGTCACGATGGCGTCGGTATGGTGCGAGCCATGGCGCTCGATATGGGCGATGGCGCCTTCGACGCCGTCCACCACCTTCGCGGCGATGATGGCGTCGAGATATTCCGTCACCCAGTCGTCATCGCTCGCCGGCGTGACGCGGGGATCGGCGGCACGGACGGCCTCGTCGCCGCGCACGGCGCAGCCGGCATCCAGCAGCATGGCGACCAGCGGCCTGAGATGGGTCGCGGCGGCGGCGCGGTCCACCAGTAGCGTTTCCGCCGCGCCGCAGACGCCGGTGCGCCGCATCTTGGCGTTCAGCACGATATTTTTCGCCATGTCGAGATCGGCGGCGGCGTCCACATAGACATGGTTGACGCCGTCCAGATGGGCGAAGACCGGAACCCGCGCCTCCGCCTGCACCCGGGCGACCAGCCCCTTGCCGCCGCGCGGCACGATGACGTCCACCGCGCCGTCCAGCCCCTGAAGCAACAGGCCGACCGCGGCGCGGTCCTGGGTCGGGACGACCTGGATCGCGTCTTCCGGCAGGCCCGCTTCGGCAAGGCCGGCGGCCAGCGCGCCCTGAATGGCGCGGGTGGAGCGGAAACTGTCCGAGCCGCCGCGCAGGATCACCGCATTGCCGGCCTTGAGCGCCAGCGCCCCGGCATCAGCGGTGACGTTGGGGCGGCTTTCATAGATGACGCCGATGACGCCGATGGGCACGCGGACCCGCTCGATCGCCATGCCGTTCGGCCGGGTCCAGTGTTCGAGTACGGTGCCGACGGGATCGTGAAGCCCACGCACGACGTCGAGACCGTCCGCCATGGCGGCGATGCGCGCCGGCGTCAGTTCGAGCCGGTCGAGAAAGGAAGCGGCGACGCCGCTTTGCCGGGCGGCGGCCATGTCCTCGGCATTGGCGGCGAGGATGGCCGCGCTGCGGTCACGGAGCGCCCGGGCCATGGCGGCCAGCGCGCGGTCTTTCTGCGGCGTCGGCGCGAGCGCGAGCACATGGGCGGCGGCACGGGCGCGCCGGCCGAGATCAGCCATGACGGCGGCAAGGTCCGACTCGCCGGGGACGGCGGCAAGTGAGGCGGCGGATGCGTTCATGGCGCTTTTATTACCACGTCCGCGGGAGTTTCGCGACCCGAAACCCGCGCCGCCGCCGCCCGCGGTCCCGGCAGAGCCGGCGGCGATGAACGATTTTCGATGTTCCGCCCTCCGGATAGCGGGGATAACGGGGACGGAAACCGTTTGGAAAGAAACGAGACACAGGTGCCGCTCATTTTCGAGGTGCGCTTCCGGCTTTCGGGGGCAGACAGGAGCAGCATCATGGCGCGTCGCAACGCGGAACTGCCTGACGTCTTCCCCGTCGGAGCCAGCTATGTCGTCGAAGGCCGCAACGACAAGGCCGGGCGGCTCGTGGTTTCGGCGCGCTACGTCGTCTTTCCGGATGGCCGGCGGATCGATCTGCCGCTGAAGGCGCTGGCCGCGCCGTCGCTTGCGCCGGACGGTTGCGAGGCCGCGCCGCGCCGGTCCCGCCGGACGCAGAAGGCCCGGCAGGCGGCCTGAGCGTTTTTTGAAGCCCGCGGGTGCTTCGTCCCGTGTTCAGGCGCGGGGCTTGAGCAACTGGGCGAGCGGCACCGCGGGGTCCGCCAGCGCCGCGGGATCGACCGGGATTTTCCGCTCGATCAGCCGCCGGGCGGCGGCGATGTCGCGCTGGGCGTTGATGCCGCTCGCATAGCGCAGCAGGTCGCCGTCCAGATCGAAGGTGATGCGCGTGGCGGGTCCCGCGGTGCGCACCACCCGCGCGGTGGGCTCCGGCACCGGCCAGCCGACGCCCTGAATGTAGAGGTCGAACTGTTCGCTCCAGAATGACGGCGCGGTGTCATAGGCGGATTCTCCGCCGGCGGCGTTGCGCCCCGCCACCATGCCCTGCTCCTGGGCATGACGCCAGTTTTCCAGCCGCACCGGGCCGTGGGGGCCGGGAAAGCGCGTCGCGTCCCCGGCCGCCAGAATGGCGGGGTCGGAGGTGCGGCAATGACGGTCCACCACGATGCCGTCCTGCACCTCCAGTCCGGCCGCGCGGGCGAGGGCGTCGTCCGGCATCGCGCCGACGCCGACCACAGCCATGTCGGCCGCGATGGTTTCTCCCGAGGCAAGGTCGATGGCGATGCCGCCCTCCGGCAGGGCTCGCGCGGCGGTGATGGAAGTCGCGAGGCGCAGATCGACGCCGGCGGTCCGGTGGCGCGCGGCGATGATGTCGCCGGTTTCCGGGTCGCACATCCGCGAGAGGATGCGCGGCGCAAGCTCGATGACGGTGGTTTTCAGGCCAAGTTCGGCGGCGGAAGCCGCGACTTCGAGGCCGATGACCCCGCCGCCGATCAGCACGAGGGACTTCGCCTGCTGGAGATGGGCGCGGATGGCCAGCGCCTCGTCGAGATTGCGCAGATAGTAGACGCCGGGCTGGTCGGGCGGAAACAGCGGCAGCACGCGGTTGACGGCGCCGGTCGCCAGCACGAGCGCGTCATAGGGCAGGGCCTCGCCGCCAACGAGCGTCAGGATGCGGCCGGCACGGTCGATGCCCGCCACCCGCGCGTGATGGCGGACGATGACGCCGTGGCCGGCGACGCCGCCGGGACCGGCTATGGGAGCGTCATGGGGCGCGGCCTTGCCGAGCAGCACGGCCTTGGACAGCGGCGGCTTCTCATAAGGCTCGCAGGGCTCGTCGGTGAGCAGTGTGACCTCGGCGTCTGGGTCCTGCTGGCGCGCGGCCATCGCCGCGCCCACCCCGGCCGGACCGCCGCCGACAATGACGATGCGCCGGCTCATGATACCGTCATCCGAGTGCGGCCCGTCATCTGCGTCCCTCCATTTTCGCTGTCGGGATTATATCCGGCTCCGAACGCCCGCAAGGATCTTGCGCGGCCTGTCCTCTCCCAGTCTGGAACGGTTTGACCTCACGGGAGCCGGGCAGCTATCACGGCGGAGGACACGAGGGCGGACGCCGCCCGTCGCCGCGATCAGGAATTGCGATTCAGGAATTGCCATGGCCGACAGGATCGAATTGTGCAGCGTGGACGAGGTCGAGCCGGGCACGGCCCTGCGCGTGGATACCGACAGCGGGCTCGAACTCGCGGTGTTCAACGTGGATGGCGAATTCTACGTGATGGACGATCTCTGTAGTCACGGCCCGGGCTATCTGTCGCAGGGTTTCGTCGATGGCGACGTGATCGAATGCCCGTTCCACAACGGCCAGTTCGATATCCGCACCGGCGAGGTCGTCGCGCCGCCCTGCACCGTTCCGATGAAGACCTATCCCACCAGCGTCGTGGACGGAAAGGTCGTCATCGAGGTCGAGTGACGGTGGGTCATTCGTTTGCGGTGCGGCTCTGCGTGAGGATGCAATGCCGCGCCGGATGCGGCGCGATCGCCAGCGCCGCCTTCCGGTTCTGCGTCAGCGGCCGGCCGGTACGTCGGTCAGCGCGAAGCCGGCGACCTTCTTGTAGCCGTCGGACAGCGCCCGCAATTCGTCCTGGGTGATGTAGTCGTCCAGATTGTCGAACGGCTTGTCCCCGACCAGTTCCTCCACCTTGATATTGATGAAGTCCGGCGGGAATTCGCGGTTGGTGCGGACCACCTTGCCGGTGGTCTGGCAGCGGGCGTCCTCATAGGCTTTCAGCGCGGCGGCCGGATCGTCCGGGTGCTTCGCCAGCAGGTCCGCCAGCGTGCGGGCGTCGATGCTCGCCTGCGCCGCGCCGTTGGAGCCGCGCGGGTACATCGGATGGGCGGCGTCGCCCGCCAGCGTCACGCGGCCGAAGGTCCAGCGGTCCACGGGGTCCTTGTCCACCATCGGATATTCGAGGATCTGCTCGGAGTTGCGGACCATCTCGGCGACGTCCAGCCAGTCGAACTTCCAGCTCTCGTAGATGTGGTAGAAATCGTCGAGATTGCCGGAGGTGTTCCAGTCGTTCTTGCCCTGGGTGTCCTGCTGGATCTCGGCCATCCAGTTGACGAGCTGATTGCCCTCGCCATCGACGTCGTCGATGATCGGATAGACCACCATCTTGCCGGTGAGGATCGAGCCGACGCGCATATAGGTGCGCCCGTCGAGGATCGGCTTGCGGCGCGTCACGCCGCGCCAGGTGTTGATGCCGGCGAAGGCGACCTTGTCGTCCGGATAGAACTGCTTGCGCAGCGCCGAGTTGATGCCGTCGCAGGCGATCGCCGCGCGGGCCGTCACGGACGGCAGCTTCGCGCCCTTCGGGTCCTTGAAATGGATGGTCACGCCGCTGTCGTCCTGATCGACGCCGGTGGCCTCATGGCCGGTCTTCACCCGGTCCTGACCCAGCCGGTTCACGGCCGCGCGATAGAGGATGAGGTGCAGGCGGCCGCGATGGATGCCGATTTCGGGCAGCGAATAGCCGGCGAATTTGCCGCGCGGCTCCTTGTAGATGAGCTGGCCGAAGCGGTTGAAGAACGCGCTCTCGCGGTTCTCGATGCCGGTGGCGATGATCTCCTTGTCCACGCCCAGCGCGGTGAACTCCCGCATCGCATGCGGCAGCAGGGTGATGCCGACACCCAGTTCCTTCACTTCCGGCGCGCGCTCGTAGACCGTGCAGGGAATGCCGCGGCTGTGCAGGTTGAGCGCCAGCGCCAGGCCGGCGATGCCGCCGCCGATGATGGCGATATCGCCGGACGTGTCGGTATGAGCCATGGGAGCCTGTTCTTCGTCTTGGTCGGAGGAAAGAGGATGTCCGGGCCGCGCCGGCGAAACGGGCGGCCCGGACGATGTCATGCCGGCAGCGCGCTCAGCGGCGGCCCTGGGTGTGGACGTTCAACAGCACCGGCTGGCCCGCCCGCAGCTTCTCGAAGCAGCGCTTCAGCGCCTCCGGCAGCTTGGCCGGGTCTTCCACGCTCTCGCCATGGGCGCCGCAGGCTTCCGCCACCTTCTCGAAGGCCGGCGACGGATTGAGGTCCGCGAGCTGCATGGTGTTGGCCTTGGAGGCCGCGCCGTCCGGATAGACCGCCAGGGTCGACTGCTTGACCGCCAGCCAGGTGTGGTTGTTGGCGACGATGGTCATGGTCGGCAGACCCTCGGCGCGGCCGACGAAATGATACGGCGTCGGGTTGCCGAACATGTAGGAGCCGTCGCCGAGGCAGCAGATCACTTCCCGCTTGGGCGCGGCGAGCTTGGCGCCCAGCGCCGAGCCGAGCGCGGCGCCGAGACCGCCGGCGAGCGAGGTGCCGATGTAGCTCAAGGGCTCGGTGAGATCGAGGCGCGCCGGCGAGGTGCCGAGTTCGTTGACGACGATGGCGTCCTTGGCCTTCTGCTCGTTGAGGCAGTAGGCGAGCCAGGCCGGATGGATCGGCGTCTGGTCCTTGACCTGCATGGCCAGCTTTTCGAGGGCGGCCTTGGCCTCCTCGCGGGTGGCGGCGGCGGCCTTGCGGCGGGCGTCCAGCACGTCCTTGCCGATGTTGGCCTTGGCGAGCGCTGCGCCCAGCATGTCGAGGGCGGCCGCGCCGTCACCGGCGATGACGAGGTCGGCCTCGTATTCGCGGAACGGGAAGCGGGCGACCAGCGGGTCGTTGCCGATATGGATGACCTTGGTGGTCGCCTTGGGCTTGGCCATGCGCGGCATCCAAGGCACGGCCGAATTGATCACGACGACCACGTCGGCGTCATCGAGATGGGAGCCGAGGTCGAAGCCGATATGCATCGGATGGTCGGTGGCGACGCTCAGGTCCGTGGCAAAGGGCTGCACCACCGGCACGGCGTGGTCGTTGGCGAATTTGGTCAGGGCATCGAAAGCCCGGACCGAACGGCCGAGGGCGGAGGTCACGATCAGCGGCTTTTTCGCGCCGGCCAGCAGGGCGGCGGCCTCGGCGATGGCTTCCGCCGAAGGAACCGGCGCGGTCGCGCCCATCGGGCGGACATTGTCGCGGCGCATCGGCACGGCCTCGTCGGCCAGCACCTCGCGCGGCAGGGCGAGATAGACCGGACCGCGCGGCTCGCTCATGGCGATGTCGACGGCGCGGTCGATCAGGGCGGCGACCGGCTGGCCGGCGCGCAATTCATAGTCCCACTTGACGAATTCGCGGACCATCAGGCCCTGGTCGAAGACTTCCTGGCCCCAGTGGATCGCGCCGTTGCGCGAGGCGGCATGGCCGGTCTCGGTGATCGGCGTGCGGCCGGCGGCGAGGATGACCGGCACGTTGTCCCGCGACATGTTCATCAGCATGTTCACGGTGTTGGAGGTGCCCACGGTGACATGGACCATGACGCCGGCGGGCTTGCCGGTGATGCGGTAATAGCCGTTGGCCATGGCCATCGCGAGATTCTCGTGGGGAGCCACGACGAAGCGCGGAAACTTGTGGGCATCGCCCCGGGCCATGGCCTCGATGATCGGCGCGAAGTCGGTTCCGGCATTGGCGAACACCACGTCAACGCCGCGTTCCTTGAGCCGGATCAGGTAGGCCTCCGCGGACATCTGCGTCATCGTGGCGGCCTTGTTGGCAATCTGGTCCATGTCTCCTGACCCTTATGTTGTCGAGTTTGGATGTATTCTGGTTTGTCCCTTGGGGCCCCGCTTATAGCGCCTGCCGTGCGGGCGGGCCATGCCCCTGTTGCATGGTTTTGCGCTGCCGCCGCAGAGCCGGGCGCCCGCGCCGGCCCCTGTCATCCCTCCGGGGCCGTCCCCGCCAGCCGCCGGACCGCCGAGATCATGGCGGAGGGGTCGGCTTTTCCCTGCCCGGCGATGTCGTGGGCGCTGCCATGGGCGACCGAGGAAAACAGGATCGGGCTGCCGATGGGAAGGCCCGCCGTGCGGTCGAATCCCAGCAGTTTCGCGGGAATGTGCCCCTGGTCGTGCAGCATCACGAGATAGGCGTCGCAATCCCGCCGGTGGAACATGGTGTCCGCCCCGAACGGGCCGGAGACATCGAGCCCGGCGTCCCGCGCCGCCACGATGGCCGGGGCGATGATCTCGATTTCCTCGCGGCCGAACAGGCCGTCCTCGCCGGCATGGGGATTGACGCCGCTGACATAGATGCGCGGCCGGCCGATGCCGAGCTTGCGCAGGGCCGTGTCCGCCGCGCGGATCGCCTTGTCCACATGGGGCCGGGTGAGGAGCGCCAGCGCCTCCCGCACCGAGAGATGCAGCGTGGCATGGACGATCCGCACCTCGTCGAAACACAGCATCATGAACACGTCGGTCTCGGGAAGTCCGGTCTCGCGGGCGACGAAGGACGGATAGCCGTCGAAAGCGATCCCCGCCCGGGCGATCGACAGTTCCGTATGCGGTGCGGCGACCACGGCGGCGACCTCGCCGGCCAGCGCCGCCCCGATGGCGCGGCGGGCGGCGGCCAGCGTGGCGCGGCCATAAGCTGCGTCCACCGTGCCGAAGGCGAGGGGGACGGTGTCCGGTCCGCGGGCTTCGAGCAGGTTCACCGTATCCGGCCGGCTCCAGTCGGCGGCGGCGACGGTTTCGACCACATGTAGGTCCAGCGCGAGACCGCAGGCGCGGGCATGTGCCGCGACCGTGTCCGGATCGCCGACCAGCAGCGGCCGGCAGACGGCGGTGACGCGCGCGTCGCGCGCGGCCCTGAGGCTGATTTCCGGGCCGATGCCGGCGGGATCGCCGGTCGGGATGGCGATGACGGGACGGGAAGCGGACGGCGGCGCGGGCATGAGGCAAAATCTCCGACAGGCTGCATTATAGCCATGCCTTGCCGGACTGGCGCGAAATCGATCAGGACGCTGCCGGCGCGGTTCCCCCGGCCGTGCCCCCAGCCGGGTCGTCTTTGGTCCGCCGCCAGCGCGGCAGCTGCCGGTCGCGGTGGCGGCGCAGCTTGTCGAGCATCAGATAGATCACCGGCGTCGTGTAGAGCGTCAGCATCTGCGACACGACGAGGCCGCCGATGATGGTGATGCCCAGCGGCCGGCGCAGCTCCGAGCCGGGGCCAGTCGCCAGCACCAGCGGCAGCGCCCCGAGCAGGGCGGCCAGCGTCGTCATCATGATCGGCCGAAAGCGCGCGAGGCTCGCCTCGTAGATCGCCTGCCGGGGTGCGAGGCCGCGCTCGCGCTCGCCTTCGAGGGCGAAGTCCACCATCATGATGCCGTTCTTCTTCACGATGCCGATCAGCAGGATGATGCCGATGAAGGCGATCAGCGACAGCTCCGTGCCAAACATCTGCAACGCCAGCAGCGCCCCGAGGCCGGCCGAGGGCAATGTGGAGATGATCGTGAGTGGGTGGATCAGGCTCTCGTAGAGCACGCCGAGCACGATATAGACCGCGATCAGCGCCGCGAGGATCAGCAGCGGCTGCGCGCCGATGGACTGGCGATAGGCCCGCGCGTCGCCGGCGAAGTCGGCGCGCAGGCTCTCCGGCACATGCAGCTCCGCCACGACCTGGTCGATGGCGCGGGTCGCCGCTTCCAGCGTCATGTCCGGGTCGAGGCCGAACCAGATCGTGACCGAGGGGAACTGGCCCTGATGGTTGATGGACAGCGGCGCGAGGCCGCGCTCGACCCGCACCACGGCGGTGAGCGGGATCTGTGCGCCGTCGCGGCCGGTCAGCAGCACCTTTTCGAGGTCGGTCGGGTCGCGCTGGTAGCGCGGGTCGATTTCGAGAATGACGCGATACTGGTTGCGCTGGGTGTAGATGGTGGAAATCTGCCGCTGCGAGAAGGCGTTGTTCAGCGCGTTGGTGATGTCGGCCATGCGCACGCCGAGGCGCGAGGCGGCGGCCCGGTCGATCAGGATGTTGGCCTGAAGCCCGCCCTGTTCGCGGTCGGTGCCGACATCGACGAGGCCGGGTACCTCCTTGAGCTTCTCGGCGACGCGCTGCGGCCAGACCCGCACATCCTCGACATTCGGCGACCACAGGGTGAACTGGTAGCTCGAATCGCCGATCCGGGCGCCGATGCGCACGTCCTGCATCGGGAACATGCCGACGCTGACGCCGACGACGCTGGCCGTGCTCTGGCGCAGCCGTTGCAGCACGCGCGGCGTCGGATCGCGTTCGGACAGCGGCTTGAGGGCGATGAACAGGCTGCCGCGGTTGCTGCCGCCGCCGCCGGGACCGCCGCCGCCGATGGAGGAGCCGACATTGGCGACGGCGGGATCGGCCATGATGATGTCGGTGACGCGCTGCTGCATTTCCGCCATCGCCTCGAAGGAGGTGTCGTTCGCGGCGCGCACGCTGCCCATGACGAGGCCGGTGTCGTCCTGCGGGAAATAGCCCTTGGGCGTTTTGATATAGAGCGCGGCTGTCAGCGCCATGGTCGCGGCCATCACCACCAGCGTCAGGCCCTTCCAGTCCAGCACGGTATGGAGCGTGCGGGCATAGAAGCGCACCATGCCGCCCATCGCCCATTCCACGACGCGGTCGAAGCGCGTCGCGTCCGGGCTCGGCGGATGGCGCACCAGCAGTGCGCAGATCATCGGCGTCACCGTCAGCGACACCAGCGCCGAGATGGCGATGGCGAAGGTCATGGTGAGGGAGAATTCATGGAAGATGCGCCCGACCACGCCGCCCATGAACAGCAGCGGGATAAAGGCCGCGATCAGCGACACGCTGATGGAGATGACCGTGAACCAGATCTGGCTCGCGGCCGCGAGGGTCGCCGCCAGCGGCTTGAGGCCCTTTTCGAGATTGCGGAACACATTCTCGATCATGACGATGGCGTCGTCCACGACGAAGCCGACCGAGATGGCGAGCGCCATCAATGTGAGGTTGTTGACCGTGAAGCCGGCGAGCCACATCGCAGCGCAGGTGCCGGCCAGCGACAGCGGCACGGTCACGCCGGCGGCCAGCGTCGCCGCGCCGCGCCGCAGGAAGGCGAACACGACGAACATCACCAGAATGGCGGTGGCGAGCAGGGTGAGCTGCATGTCCAGCACGCTGGCGCGGATCGTGGTGGTGCGGTCCGACAGCACCGAGATGTCCACGCCCTCGGGCAGGAAGCGCTTGAGTTCAGGCAGCAGCGCCTTGATGCGGTCCACCGTGTCGATCACGTTGGCGTCGGCCTGCTTGTTGATGACCAGCAGGACGGACGGCTGGCGGTTGAACCAGCCGAAGGAGCGGGCGTTGCGTGTGCCCTGTTCCACGGAGGCGATGGCGGAGAGGCGCACCACAGCGCCATCCGCCGCCTTGACGATGATCGGCTCGTATTGCGAAGCGGCGCGGAGCTGGCCGTTGATGCCGAGGCTCATGGCGCGGTGCTCGCCGTCGATGATGCCGACCGGGCCGGAGGCGTTGGCGGCGACGACGGCGCTGCGCACATCCTCCATCGACAGGCCCATGGAGGACAGCGCGGTCGGGTTCACGCGGATGCGGATCGCGGGCTGTTCCGCGCCGTTGACGGTGACTTCCGCGACGCCGTCCACCTGGGAGAGCCGCTGGGCGACGATGCTGTCGGCAACGTCATAGATGCCGCTCGCCGCCATCGTGGTCGAGGTCATGGCGAGGATCAGCACCGGCATGGCGGCCGGATTGGCCTTGCGGAAATTCGGCCGCGATTGCAGGTCGGCCGGCAGGTTCGACAGGGCCGCGTTGATGGCGGCCTGCACGTCGCGGGCGGCGGCATCGACATTGCGGTTGATGTCGAATTGCAGGGTGATGCTGGTCGAGCCGAGGGAGGACCGCGACGTCATCTCCGTGACGCCGGAAATCTCGCCGAGCCGCCGCTCCAGCGGCGCGGCGACGGTGGCGGCCATGGTCTCGGGGTCGGCGCCGGGCCGGCTCGCGCTGACGCGAATGGTCGGCATCTCCACGGTCGGCATGCTCTGCACCGGCAGGTCGAAATAGGCGACGGCGCCGACGAGGAACAGCCCGATGGCGAGCAGCGTCGTCGCCACCGGCCGCCGGATGAAGGGTTCGGGCAGGTTCATGGCGAAAGCCCTCGCAGCGGCATCGCCGTCACTCCGCCGGATGCAGGCGCGTGCCCGCGGAGGTGACGCCGGTGAGCCGCACCTTGAGGCGCTCCATCATCAGATAGATGACCGGCGTGGTGTAGAGCGTGAGCAACTGGCTCAGCAGCAGGCCGCCGATGATGGTGATGCCGAGCGGGTTGCGCAGCTCCGAGCCGGTGCCGCTCTCGATGGCGAGCGGGATCGCGCCGAACAGGGCGGCCAGCGTCGTCATCATGATGGGGCGGAAACGCAGCATGCAGGCCTGCACGATGGCCTCGTGCGGGGTCAGGCCCTGCTCGCGCTCGGCATCCAGCGCGAAGTCGATCATCAGGATCGCGTTCTTCTTCACGATGCCCATCAGCAGGATGATGCCGATCAGCGCCACGACGGAGAGGTCGTATCCGAGCAGCATCAGCGCCAGCAGCGCGCCGACGCCGGCGGAAGGCAGCGTGGAGAGAATGGTCAGCGGATGGATGAAGCTCTCGTAGAGCACGCCCAGCACGATATAGATCGCGATCACGGCGGCGAGGATCAGCCACGGCTGGCCGGCGAGGGAGCGCGCGAACTCGGCCGCGTCGCCGGTATAGACGCCGACCAGCGCCGGCGGCATGCCGAGGTCGCGCTCGATCTGCGCGATGGCGGCGACGGCGTCGCTCAGCGCCGCGCCGGCCGCGAGATTGAAGCTCAGGGTCACCGCCGGAAACTGCTCCTGATGGGCGATGATCAGCGGCGCGGTCTGCGGCTCGAAGCGGGCGATGGAGGACAGCGGCACCTGCGCGCCGCCGGTGCCGGTGACATAGAGTTTGCCGAGCGCGGAAGGGTCGGTCTGGTAGCGCGGCAGGGCTTCCAGCACCACGCGATACTGGTTGGCCTGCCCGTAGATGGTGGAGACCTGGCGCTGGCCGAAGGCGCTGTTCAGCGTGTCGTTCACCGCCTGCATGCTGACGCCGAGGCGGCCGGCGCGCTCGCGGTCCACCTGCACCATCATTTGCAGGCCGCCATCCTGCGCCTCGGACGCCACATCCGCCAGCACGGCGGAGCCGCGCAGGGCCTTCACCAGCCGGTCCGCCCATAAGGATACGTCCGCTGCATTGGTGCCGGTCAGCGTGTATTGATATTGCGCGCGGCTGAGGCGCGAGCCGATCTGGATATCCTGCACCGGCTGGAAGAACAGCGTGACGCCGGGCACGTCCGCGACGCGCCGTTCCAGCCGTCGGATCACCTCGGTGATGGTCGCGACCCGCTCGGTGCGCGGCTTGAGCGTGATGGCGAGGCGCGCGGCGTTGGGCGAGGCGTTCACGGGCGTCGCGCCGACCACGGAAACGACGCCGGCGACATCCGCATCCGCGCGGATCGCTGTTTCCACCCGCTGTTGCAGCCGCTCCATCTCGGCGAAGGAGACTTCCGGGCCGCCCTCCATCACGCTGTAGATCAGCCCGGTGTCCTGCTGCGGCAGCAGGCCCTTGGGGATGACGTAGAACAGCCAGCCGGTGGCGAGCAAAGTGCCGGCGAAGACCGCCAGCGTCAGGCCCTCATGGGCGAGCACCCAGTCGAGGCTGCGGCGGTAGAAGGCGACGGAGCCGTCCACCGCGCGTTCGAACGGCCGCGCGAGGCGGCTGCCGAGGCTGTCCCCGCCCTCGGGCTCGGACCTGCGCAGCATCCGGCTCGCCATCATCGGCGTCAGCGTCAGCGACACCACGGCGGACAGCACGACCGCGATGGTCAGCGTCAGCGCGAATTCGCGGAACATGCGTCCGACCAGCCCGGTCATGAACAGCAGCGGGATGAACACCGCGATCAGCGATACCGTGAGCGAGATGACGGTGAAGCCGATTTCCTTGGCGCCCTTCAGCGCCGCCATGAAGGGTGAGTCGCCCTTCTCGATATGCCGCACGATATTCTCGATCATGACGATGGCGTCGTCGACCACGAAGCCGGTGCCGATGGTCAGCGCCATCAGAGAGAGATTGTCGAGCGAGAAGCCGAAGAACCACATCACGCCGAAGGTCGCGATCAGCGACAGCGGCAGCGCGACGCCCGCGATGATGGTGGCGCGGATCGTGCGCAGGAACACCAGCACGACGCCGATGACGAGGCCGACGCTGAGCGCCAGCGTGAACTGCACCTCGCGGATCGAGGCGCGGATGGTGTCGGTGCGGTCATGCACCACGGTGAGGGCGGCGCCGGCGGGAATGGCGCGCTGGAGTCGCGGCAGTTCCTGGCCGATGCGCTGCACCGTGTCGATGACGTTGGCGCCGGGCTGGCGCTGCACGTCGATGACGATGGCGGGCTTGCCCTGATACCAGCCGCTGACGCGGTCGTTCTCCAGCCCGTCCACCACGGTCGCGACGTCGCGCAGCAGCACGGGGGCGTCGTTGCGATAGGCGACGACGAGGTTGCGATAGGCTTCCGCGGTGGCGAGCTGGTCGTTGGCGGCGATGGTATAGGTCTGGTGTGCGCCGTCGAGCGAGCCTTTCGGCCCCGAGACATTCGCGCCCGACACCACCGTGCCGATCTCGGTCAGGCCGATGCCGTAATTGGCGAGGCGGGAGAGGTCCGCCTGGATGCGCACGGCGGGGCGAATGCCGCCCTGCACGGAGACGCGGCCGACGCCGGTGATCTCGCTCAAGCGCTGGGCCATCAGGGTGTCGGCGATATCGCTGAGCGCCCGCAGGGGGTGGGTGTCCGAGGTCAGCGCCAGGGTCACGATGGGTGTGTCGGCGGGATTCACCTTCGAATAGGTCGGCGGATAGGGCAGCGTGCGCGGCAGCGTCGAGCCGGCGGCGTTGATCGCCGCCTGCACGTCCTGCGCGGCGGCGTCGATGTCGCGGCTGAGGTCGAATTGCAGAGTGATCTGGCTGACCCCCGGCGAACTCGACGAGGTCATGACCTGAAGCGAGGCGATCTGGCCGAACTGCCGCTCCAGCGGCGCGGTCACCAGCGAGGCCATGGTTTCCGGGCTGCCGCCGGGAAGCTGGGTCGTCACCTGGATGGTCGGAAAGTCCACCTGCGGCAGCGACGAAACCGGAAGCTGCCAATAGCCGAGCAGGCCGCCGAGCAGCGTCGCGATGGCGAGCAGCGAGGTGGCGACCGGCCGCCAGATGAACGGCGCGGAGACGCTGGCGAAGCCGGCATCGTCCGCCGGGGTCGCGGGCCGGTCAGCAGGTGTGTCGTCCGGCGGATGTGCCATGGCCGGTGCCTCTCGTGCCTCTTGCCGTCACCGGACCGGGTTGGCCGGACCGCCGGCGCGCGAATCGGGGGCGGTGGGCGTGCTGCCGCTGGCGGTGTCTGTCGCGCCGGGGGCGGCAGCCGGGCTCCGGGCCGCATCCTGCGCCCCGCTTCCGGCCGCGCCGGTGCGCTGGCGTTTGCCCTTCTCGCCCGCCGGGCGGCTGTCGCGGGACTGCGGCGCGGCCGGCGTCTCCTGCTGCTGACCTTCCTCAGGCGTCGAGATACGCACGCGGGTCCCGTCGGCCAGGCGGGAGAAGCCGCTGGTGACGAGCCGGTCGCCTTCCTGCACGCCGTCGGTCAGCACCGTCTGCACGTCGTTCTGGAGGCCGAGCTTCACCGGCCGCATGGTGACGGTGTCGTTCTGCTGGACGACATAGACATAAACGCCGGTCGGCCCGCGCTGGACGGCGGCTGTGGGCGCGACGACCACGCCCCGCAGCGTATCGACCAGCAGCCGCACGTTGACGAACTGGCCCGGCCAGAGCTGCTGCTGCGCATTCGGGAACTCGGCCTTGAGGCGGACCGTGCCGGTGGTGGCGTCGACCTGATTGTCCACCACCCGCAGCTCGCCGCGGTCGAGCACCGCGCCGGTGTCGGAGGCGACCGCCTCGGCCGGCAGCGATCCCGTCGCCGCCATGCCCTTGTTCACGGCCGGAAGCTGCTGCTGCGGCAGGTTGAAGAACACCGAGATCGGGCGGATCTGGGTGATCACCACGATGCCGTTGGTGTCCGAACTGCGGACGATATTGCCTTCGTCCACCTGCCGGATGCCGGTGCGGCCGGCGATCGGCGCGGTCACCGTGGTATAGCCCAGCACGATGCGGGCATTGTCGATGGCGGCCTGGTCGATTTTCACCTGCGCTTCGAGCTGGTTCACCTGGGCCTGGGCGGTGTCGGCCTGCTGCTGGGTCGCGGCGTTGCTGGCGGCGAGGCGGCGGAAGCGTTCCAGGTCGAGCTTGGCGTTGGCGAGCTGGGCTTCGTCCTGCGCCTTCTTGGCCACGGCCTGGTCGAACTGGGCCTGATAGGTCTGCGGGTCGATCCGCGCCAGCACATCGCCGCGCTGGACTTCCTCGCCCTCCTTGAAATTCAGGCTCAGCAGCCGGCCCTCGACCTGCGGCCGCACCGTCACGGTATTGAGGGCGCGGGCGGTGCCGACGCCGTCGAGCAGCACCGGCACGTCGGTGCGTCGCGCAGCCGTGACCAGCACCGGAACGGCCTCCGCGCCGGCTCTGCCGGGGCCGCCAGGACCCTTCGCGAATCCCGGCCCCTTCGGCCCGCCGAACTTGGATTTCGTGCTCTGCGCGCCTTGCTCGCCCGGCCAGAGGGCATACACGGCCGCTCCGGTCAGGCCGAGCACGATGGCCCAGACGGCGAGTGTTTTGGCTGTCTTCATGGTGTGGCCGCGGGGCGCGGCGCTCCGTTGGGTGAGGGCAGGGTGGCGGAGCGGACCACCGGCTCGCCGTTGAGGGGCGTGCGGGTCCAGGCCCCGCCAAGGGCCTGATAGAGGCTCACGGCGGCCTGAAGCCGGGCGAGCCGCGCTGACGCGAGGGTATCCTCCGCCGAGAACAGGGTTTGCTGGGTCTGCAACACCGTGACCTGGTCCACGGTGCCTTCCCGCAGCCGGGTTTCGGAAATATCGAAGGCGCGCCGGGCGCTGTCGCGGACGACGCGCTGGAGCTGTTCGCGCCGGGCCGACTGCTGCACCGCGACCAGCGCATTCTCGACATCGGACATCCCGGACAGGATCGCCTGCCGGTAGGTGTTCAGAAGCTCGATGCGGCGGGCCTGCTGCTGATCGAGATTCGCGAGCAGCCGGCCGCCCTCGAAGATCGGCTGGACGAGGCCGGCGGCGAGGGACTGGAATTGTGCTTCCGGCGTGAACAGGGTGCGCAGGATCGGGCTCGAATAGCCGCCCTGGGCGGTGAGCTGGATCGTCGGCAGGAGCTGGGCGCGGGCGACGGTGACGTTGGCGCTGGCGGCGGCGAGTTGCGCCTCCACCTGTCGGATATCCGGCCGCTGCACCATGAGGTCGGCCGGAACGCCCGGCGTGACGCGCGGAATGCCAAGGCCGAACAGGCTGCCGCCGCGGATCGACATCGCCGCCGGCGCCCGGCCGAGCAGCACCGCCAGCACGTTGCGGTTCTGCTGCAAGGTCTGGTCGAGCAGGGGCAGCGAGGCCCGGACACCGGCGACCAGGCTCTCCTGCTGGGCGATTTCGAGGGCGGAGGCGGTGCCGACATCGGCGCGCTGGCGCACAAGGGTCAGGACCCGGTCGGAACTGGCGAGATTGCGCCGGGCGATGGCGAGCCGCTCCTGGGCAGCGACAACCTGGAAATAGGCGTTGGCGGTGCTCGCCAGCACCGTCATCCCCACCACTTCACGGGCATAGCGGCTGGCGACGGCATTTTCCTCGGCCGCGCGCAGGGACGCCCGGTTCTTGCCCCAGAGGTCGATCTCGTAGCTGGCCGAAAGCTGCGCCGAATAGGATTCGCGCATCCGGTTCGGGCTGCTGGTCACGCCCGATCCGGCGATGGACGACCGGGACTGGCTGGCGTTGCCGGAGCCGCTGAGGAACGGCAGCAGCGCGGCGCCGGACGCGCGGGCGGCGGCGTCAGCCTGTTCGACCCGCGCCATGGCGGCCGCGATATCGAGATTGGAGGCTTGAGCTTCCTGGATCAGACCGGTCAGTTCTGCCGAGCGGAAGCCGCCCCACCAGTCGAGCGTCGGCGGCGCGGCATAGGACCGCGTCGTGCCGGCGCGATAAGCTGCGGGAATATCGAGGGCAAGGTCCGCCGGTTCGGGCGTCAGCATGCAGCCGGACAGGACCAGCAGCAGCGCACATCCGGCCGCCGGCCGGCGGCCGCCGCCGATCAGGCCGGACGGGACGGGCTCGCCGCCACGGCCGCCGGACTTTCTCTTGTCATTCTTCCGCGACCGCAAGATCGTCTCCGTTCGGCCGCAGAATCGGGCCCTCGCCAGCTTCTCGACCCGGATCGGTTGCTTGCTGGACAAGGTTCGAGCCGGGGCCGCGCCGGAGCGGACCCCGCGCGAACCACGGGCAAAATCGCATGGCGGACGAGGCCCGTAAACTCTCGGGCGGATGAAATTTCCTTAATGTGTCTGGACTTAGGCCGCTGATCGCGACGCTGGAGCGTGCTGAAACTTCCTGTGCGTGATTTTGCACGCCGCGCTCCACAGCGGCTTCATGGCTGCTAGAAGGACGAACTGTCGCAGTTCCGTCGAGGGAGCCAATCGATGCGCTGGTTTCGGGCTCTGCTGCCGCGTGAGGAGCAGTTCTTCGATCTGTTCGCCCGGCATTCGCATATCGTCGTGGCCGGCGCGGAATCCGTGCGCGCGATGCTGGAGGGCGGCAGTGCCGTTCCCGAGCACTATCGGGCCGTGATGGAACGCGAGAACGAGGCCGACGCGGTGACCCGCGAAGTGCTGATCGCGGTGCGCCGCACCTTCATCACGCCGTTCGACCGCGGCAACATCAAGGACCTCATCACCGCCATGGACAACAGCATCGACCAGATGCAGAAGGCCGCCAAGGTCGTGATGCTGTTCGATGTGCGCGATTTCACTCCGCAGATGTGCGAGATGGGCGACGCCATCGTGAAAGCCGCCCGTCTGATGGAGGAGGCGATCCCGCTGATGCGCTCGATCAGCCGCGAGGCGGGGCGGATCAACGCCATCGCCGAGCAGATGTCCCATCTGGAGGGACGCGCCGACGACCTGCACGACTCCGGCCTGCGCAAGCTCTACGAAAGCTGCGGAACCTCCGATCCGATGGCCTTCATCATCGGCAATGAGATCTACGATCATCTGGAAAAGGTGATGGACCGCTTCGACGACGTCGCCAACGAGATCCAGGGCATCGTGATCGAGCATGTCTGACGGCTGTACCATCGCCCCCGGCGGGATGGGTCTGCGGCTCCTTGCAGGGGTCGGACGATAATGGACGGCTCTCTCGTGCTGCCGTTGCTGATCGGCCTGATCGGTATCGCGCTGCTGTTCGATCTCCTCAACGGTCTGCACGACGCTGCCAATTCCATCGCCACCATCGTCTCCACCCGCGTACTGCGTCCGCAGCATGCCGTCGTGTGGGCGGCCTTCTTCAACTTCATCGCCTTTCTGTTCTTCGGCCTTCATGTGGCCGAGACCCTCGGCGTCGGCATTGTCAGCGCCAATGTCATCGATAGCGCCGTCATCTTCGGCGCGCTGATGGGCGCCATCGTCTGGAACATCGTTACCTGGGTCCTCGGCATTCCGTCCAGTTCGTCCCATGCGCTGATCGGCGGGCTGCTGGGCGCCGGCACCGCCAAGGCGGGCCTTGCGGCGGTGGTCTGGGGCGGGCTGCTGAAGACCACGGCCGCCATCGTGCTGTCGCCGCTGGTCGGCTTCATGCTGGCGCTGCTGCTGGTTTTCGCCGTGTCGTGGCTCAATGTCCGGCGCAGTCCCTTCGCGGTGGACCGCAGCTTCCGCGCCCTGCAATTCGTTTCCGCCTCGCTTTATTCGCTGGGCCATGGCGGCAACGATGCCCAGAAGACCATGGGCATCATCGCCGTGCTGCTGTTCTCGCAAGGCTATCTCGGCGATTCGTTCTACGTGCCGTTCTGGGTGGTGATCTCCTGCCAGGCGGCGATGGCCCTCGGCACGCTGTTCGGCGGCTGGCGCATCGTCAGGACCATGGGCTCCAAGATCACGCGGCTGACGCCGGTGCAGGGTTTTTGTGCGGAGACCGGCGGCGCCATCACGTTGTTCGCCGCGACATGGCTCGGAGTTCCGGTGTCCACCACCCACACCATCACCGGTGCGATCGTCGGCGTCGGCTCTGCTCGCAAGCTGTCGGCCGTGCGCTGGAACGTGGCCAACGGCATCGTGCTGGCCTGGGTCGTCACCATGCCGGCGGCGGCGCTGATCGCGGCCGGCTTCTACGAACTCACGCTGGCTTTCCGCTGAGCATGATCCCGAAAAGTGGATACCGGTTTTCGGGTAAGATCATGCTCTGGCAAAATCCATGATTCCGAAAAGCGGATATCCTTGACGCGGCGGGCGTCAGGCCACTTTCGTCAGGAAGCTCTGCACCTGCGCATGCAATTCCGTCGCGGCAGCCTCGACGGCCTGCGCCGCCGCGAGCACGGTCTGGGCCGAGCCTCGCGTCTGCCGGGTTGCGTCGGCCACGACCCCGAGGGAGGCGACGATGGTCTTGGCGCCGGAGGCGGCGCTGCCGACATGCTGGGTGATCTCTCCCGTGGCGGCATTCTGCTGCTGGAGCGAGGCCGCAACGGCGGACGAATAGGCGTTGATCTCCTGCATCCTGTCGGCGAGCAGGCGGATCGCGCCGACCACCTCCGTCGACGACGACTGCACGGCGGCGATCTGGCCGGCGATCTCTTCCGTGGCGCGGGCGGTCTGAACCGCAAGCGACTTGACCTCCGAGGCGACGACCGAGAAACCGCGGCCCGCCTCGCCCGCTCGCGCGGCCTCGATCGTCGCGTTGAGCGCAAGCAGGTTGGTCTGGCCTGCGATGTCCTGGATCATCTTCACCACATCGCCGATTTTCTGGGCGGCGCCGGACAGGCCGCCGATCTCGTCATTGGCGGTGCGGGCCTGCGCCGCCGCGGTGCGCACGACTTCGTTGGTCTGCCCGAGTTGACGGCTGATCTCGGCGATCGAACAGGACATCTCGTCAGCAGCGAGAGCCGCCGATTCGACATTCATCGAGGCGGCATTGGAGGTTTTCACGGCATTCTCCACCCGCTCGCTGGTCTGTTCGGATGCGGCGAACAGCGCGGTGGCCGTGGTCCGCAGCGCCGCGATCTGGCCGCCGACCTTGCCGATGGTCTCGGCGACATGGGTACGGAATGCGGCAATCGCCTCCTCGATCGCCGCGCGGCGCTCCTGCTCGACGGCGGCCGTCGCGATCTCGCGCTCGCTCTGGCGGCGCTCCGTGATGTCCGAAAGGGTCGCGATCCAGCCGCCGTCGGGCATTCGGCTTTCCGAGACCGAATAGACCCGGTCGCCGCGTTCGATCACGGCGCGGTTGTCGGCATCCTCGATGCGCCTCGCGCAGCTCGCGATATAGGCGGCGGCGTCGCCGGAAAAGGTGCCGAGGGCGCGCCGCTCCTCCAGCATGTCGATGAAGGGCCGCCCGGTCCAGGCCCGGTCCCGGGTCATCTGGCACATGGAGAGATAGTTGTCGTTGCAGAAGGCCAGCCGGTGGCGGCCGTCCACCACGCAGACCGCCGGGCTCATGGCTTCGAATGCCGCATTATAAAGCCGCGTGCGCCGCAGCAGCCCGCGCTCGCCCGCGATCAGCCCGACGCCGCCGCCGAGCGCCGCCCAGGGCGCAACCAGCAGCCCGAGCGCGGCGGACCCGAGCCCCTGCCACCCGTCGGGCAGTTGCGTCGGGGCGAGCCAGCCGAAAACGGCAAGGCTGATGACAAGGCCGGCAACCCCGCCCGCCAGGACGGCTTGCCATCGATGCGCCAGAAGGGATGAGTTGGAGGGATACATGCGCTTCACGAGTGGTGAGTTCGGCGCAACTCTGGATGGTCATGGTTAATTTTTCGGCAATTCACGGCTTCCACGCGGCGTTAAATCTTTGGAGCGCAGAGACGGGCCATACTCGCCGCCATGATGATGCCCGGTTGCCGATGCCGGGTGGCGAGGCGCACGGCCGGCGCCAGTCCTGCCGGTGTCGGGCAGGGCGGATATACAGGCCAAGGAGTTGACGCGTGCAGGCGAGTGGAAGCGGACGAGTGAGAATCCTTCTGCCCCGGGCCGGCCGCTTGGCGGCGTTGGTTGTCGCCGGGGCGGTTCTTGCGGGCTGCGGATCGAACCGGTTGCCGGAAGCCGGCCAGCCAAGTTTCTATGCAAGCCTTGCAAGCGCCAATGTCGAGGTCGATCAGGCCGCCGCGGCCTCCATGATCTCCGGCTATCGCAAGAACAACGGCCTCGGCCCGGTCGCCATCGACCCCGTGCTCAGCCGGCTGGCCGCGGAGCATTCCCGCGCCATGGCCCGGGCGGACCGCATGGAGCATACGCTCACCCAGCCCTTCACGGCGCGGCTCAAGGCGGGCGGCTATGATGCGGTGGTGGCGGCGGAGAATATCGGCGCAGGCTACCACACGCTGGCGGAGGCTTTTTCCGGCTGGCGCGATTCGTCCGGGCATCGCCAGAACATGCTGTTGAAGGGCGCCACCCATATGGGCATCGCCACCGCCTATTCTCCGAAGTCCAAATACAAGGTGTTCTGGACGCTGATCCTGGCGGCGCCGGACCAGAAGCGGTGAGGGGGCGGGCCGGCCGGGCTATTCGGCCGCCTGCCGGTTGACCCTGCCCAGGGCGATCTCGCTGAGGGCGGCATCTGTCGCTTTCTCCTCCTTCAGCGTGGCTTCCAGCAGCGGCACGGCCTTGTCATGGCCGAGCTGCTTCGCCCATGCGATGAGCGTGCCATAGCGGGCGATCTCGTAATGCTCGACCGCCTGCGCGCCCGAGAGCAATCCGGCGTCGATCACAGGCGCATCCTCGCCTTCTTCCATGACCTCCTTGCCCTCCTCGACCAGACCGAGAATGGCGGGGCATTCCTCGCCCCGCGGAGCCTTGCCGAGCATTTCGAAAACCTTTTCGAGGCGCTCGATCTGGCCCTCCGTTTCGCCCTCGTGTTTTTCGAAAGCCGCGCGCAGGGGCTTGTCCTCGGTGGATTTCGCCATAACCGTCCGGGGATGGCTTCGTTCCGGATGCCGCGCGAGGCCGCCGGCTTTCCATTCGCACCCGAACAAATGTTAGGATGCGCAGACCAATCAGGGAGAAATGCATGCGCGCCTATCGTCTTTCCACGCCGGGTTCGATCGACGGGCTGGCCGAGGCTGAACTGCCCATGCCGAAGCCGGGGCACCGCCAGGTGCTGGTCAAGGTCGCGGCGTGTTCCCTGAACTATCGCGATCTCGCCATCGCGCTCGGCAAATACCGCATGCCGGTGAAGCCGGACCTCATTCCGCTGTCGGACGGGGCGGGTGAGGTGGTCGAAGTCGGCCCCGGTGTCGCCCGCGTGAAGGTCGGAGACAGGGTCGCCGGCAATTTCGGCCAGCGCTGGCACGGCGGCCGCTCGCCGGCGGAGAATGCCGACGCCACGCTGGGCGGAGCCATCGACGGTATGCTGGCGGAATATGTGCTGCTGGAAGAGGACGGCACGGTGAAACTGCCGGACCATCTCTCCTTCGAGGAAGGCGCGACGCTGCCCTGCGCCGGCGTCACCGCCTGGAACGCCCTTGTTGAACACGGCGAGATCCGCGCCGGTGAAACCGTGCTGGTGCAGGGCACCGGCGGCGTTTCGATTTTCGCATTGCAGATCGCGCGGATGTTCGGCGCGCGGGTGATCGCGACCTCCTCCAGCGACGAGAAGCTGGCGCGGGCGAAGGCGCTCGGCGCGGCCGACGGCATTAACTACAAGCTGCGGCCGGACTGGGACCAGGCCGCGCTGGAACTGACCGGCGGCCGCGGGGTGGACCACGTCGTGGAGGTCGGCGGCGCGGGAACGATCACGCGCTCGCTGGGTGCCGTCGCGCCCGGCGGCAGAGTCAGCATGATCGGTGTGCTCACGGCGCCGACCAACGATTTCAATCCCATGATGATCATGGCCAAACGGGCCAGCCTGCGCGGCATCTTTGTCGGGTCCACCCAGATGTTCGAGGGGCTGGGCCGCGCGCTGGCGGCGAATGGCGTCAAGCCGGTCATCGACCGCAGCTTCGGCTGGGGCGAGGTCCGCGACGCCTATCGCCACATGCAGTCCGCTGCGCATTTCGGCAAGATCGTCATCACGGTCGGTCGCTGAGCCGGTTGTTGTCGTCTGTCTGGTCCTTCGCGGGCCTCAGGAGTCGAGTTCCGGATAGTGCCGGAACACGCCCTGCTGGTTGAACGCGATCCGCCGGTCCGACGCGAGATAGGCTGCGATGCGCGGATGTCCGGCGACGGCATCCGCGAGCGCGACGGACAGCGGCAGGTTCGCCTCAGCCTCGGCCATGGCCTTGGGAAAGGCGAATCGCAACCCCGTCACGACCTGAAACAGACTTAGATCCACATAGGTCAGCCTGTCGCCGACAAGGTGCCTGCCGCCGTTCATCTCCAGAATCTTCTCGAAATAACCGAGATATTTGGGAAGACGATGTTTCAGGAATGCGCGGGTGTAGCGCACGGCCTCGTCACGCTGGTCCTCGTAATAGAGGCCGCTGGCGATAGGGTGGTGGGTGTCGTGGATTTCCTTGATGAAATCCGTGAAGGTGAGCTGAAGCTGGTGCGTCCACAGCCTTCCGGCATCATCGGCGGGGGCGAGATCATGGCGGGGGCCGAGAAACAGCAGGATGTTGGCGGTCTGGCCGATGATCTGTTCCCCGGCTTTGAGGAAGGGGGGCGCGAAGGGCGGCCGGCGCGTCGCCTGTCCCTCCATAAGCTGAAGCATGGAAGCGGCGCCGCCGGCATCCGGCTGTCGTGCGATGTCGAGATAGTCGGCATTCGCCGCCTCCAGCGCGAGGCGCACGAATTCGCCGCGGCCTTGGATGGACGGCCAGTAGTGGAGCTCGTAGCGCATCGGACTTTCCCTGTGACGCCGCGGAATATCCCGTTTCAATGGGGCGTTTCGCGGGCGCCGCAATCCGGCAGGAGCGGCGAGCGCATGATCAGCCCGGCATGAAGCCGCCGTATCGGCAGTCTCGGGAAGGGAATCGTGCAGGTCCGGGCGCCTCCGGCAAGGGGAGGGGTATGTGCCGGTCGCGGTTTCGACCGGGTCGACAAGGGCGCGGGTGTCGGGGTCTGCGATCAGATGGGCCGGCCTCGAGGTTGCAGACGGGGATCGGAGCGGCGGCCTGCCGGAAGCTGTCCGGACGAGAGGGCAGTCTGCATCCGGCGGCGGCGATGCTCGACAACCGCGTGGATTTGGGTGTCGTCTCCTCCACGAGAACGGTCAATAGCGCCATCCGGCCTCCCGTGACCGTTAGCGCGCGCCGGCGGGTGCGGACGATCGGGGAATCGACCAGTTGCAGCGACTGCGGCGATACCCTCGCCGGAGCCCTGAATTGAATCGCTCCGCGGCACCCGCCGCAACGGCTGTGAGCCCGGAAGCTAGCTCGGGATGATGGCGATGGCCTCGATCTCCACCAGCATTTCGGGCTCGGCGAGCTGCACGCCCATGATGAGCGTGCCGACCGGCGCATGAGGCGTGTATTTGCCGGCGACTTTGCCATACTGGCCCCGGTCACGCGGATCCTTGAGATAGACGACGGTCTTGATGACATGCTCCAGCGAGCTGCCGAGGCCCTCCAGAGTGGCCTTGATGTTCTGGAACGTGATTTCCGTCTGCTCAGCGGTGGTCGCGCCCTGCACCTGCTGGGTCTTGGGGTCCTTTGAATCTTCTCCCGCCAGATAGATCATGTTCCCGACCACCACCGCCTTGGCGTAGCCGCGCGGCGGGTCGTGCCGGACATATCTCGGCTCCGGCTTGGGTTGGGCGGCTGCGCTGCCCGCAAGCCCCGATGTGCCGGCAGCGACAGCGCCTGCGGCAAGTCCGATCGACATGAGATCGCGGCGATTCTGGTCCATGT
>DATMEW010000116.1:0-28048 GCA_035556495.1 Xanthobacteraceae bacterium
CCTGAGCGCCGCTCGCCGGACCACTGGAGCGGGCGAAGGGATTCGAACCCTCGACCCCGACCTTGGCAAGGTCGTGCTCTACCCCTGAGCTACACCCGCATTCCTGAGGTATGGCGGCCGAACCCTCATGGTTCCATGCCGATCTGGCCGCCGGGGCGCAGCTATGCCAAAAGCCGCGGCGCATTGCAACACATCTCGGCTGTCATTTTCGCCGGCGGTGTTTGCCGGATGTCCGGAAGCCTTCCATGTCCAGCGATCCCACACCCCACCACGCCTCGTCCGGCGGCCCGGAAGCCGCGCCGCCCGCCTGCCGCGCCACGCCCGCCGCCCTGTTCGACTATCTTGACCGACTCGGCATCGCCCACAGCACCGTGACCCATCCGGCCGCCTTCACGGTGGCGGAATCCCGGGACATCCATGAGAACATTCCCGGAGCCCACAGCAAGAATCTGTTCGTAAAGGACAAGAAAGGCGCGGTGTTCCTGATCACGGCGCTTCAGGACACGCAGATCGACCTGAAGTCCCTGCATCGCGAGCTGGGGGCATCGGGGCGCCTCTCCTTCGGCAGCCCGGAGCGGCTGCTGGCGCTGCTCGGCGTCACCCCCGGTTCGGTCACGCCCTTCGCGGTGATGAACGACACCGCCCGGTAGGTGTCGGTGGTGCTGGATGCGGCGCTGATGGCCCGGCCCGTGCTGAATTTCCATCCGCTCATCAACACCATGACGACCACCATCGCGCGCGACGATCTGCTGCGGTTCCTCGAAGCTGCCGGCCATCCGCCGCGCATCGTGGCCCTGAGCGGCCCGGCTGCCGAATCGTGAGGCCGCGAAGTCCGATTGCATTCGAGGTGGTCCTTCCCATCTAATTCATGAAATGATGGAACACGGCTCCGGATAACGGCCAGACGGCGCGGAGCAGGGGAGATGGCGAGACAGATGCTTCAGAGTGACGGAACCGCGGGCGCCGCGGTGGATGACAGCCTGATTAGGGACACCACGACCCAGACCTTCGTGCAGGACGTGATCGAGGAATCGAAGCGCCAGCCGGTGCTCATCGACTTCTGGGCATCATGGTGCGGCCCCTGCAAGCAGCTCACGCCCGTGCTTGAAAAGGCCGTCCGCGCCGCCAAGGGCAAGGTGAAGCTGGTCAAGATGGACATCGATGCCCATCCGGAAATTCCCGGCCAGATGGGCATCCAGTCGATTCCCGCCGTCATCGCCTTCATCAACGGTCAGCCCGCCGATGGCTTCATGGGCGCGCTGCCCGAAAGCCAGGTCATGGCCTTCCTTGAGCGAATCACCAAGGGCGCCGTCGGCGCCGAGGAGCGCGACCTGCTTGCCGCGGCGGAAGCCGCACTAGCCGAAGGCGACGCGCCCGGCGCGGCGGAGCTGTTCGTGCAGCTTCTCGGCGAGGACCCCGACAATGCCGCCGCGCTGGCCGGTCTCGCCCGCGCCTATCTCGCCGCCGGCGCGGTGGAGCAGGCCAGGGCCACGCTGGCGCAGGTGCCGGAGGCCAAGCAGAACGACCCCGCCGTCGCCGCCGCCCGCGCCGCGCTCGACCTGCACCAGCAGGCGGAAGCCGTCGGGCCGCTCGCCGAGCTTGAGCAGAAGGTCGCGGCGGATCCGCGCGACCATCAGGCGCGATACGACCTTGCCGTCGCGCTCAACGCGGCCGACCGCCGCGCCGAGGCGGCCGACCATCTGCTGTCCATCGTGAAGACGGACCGCAAATGGAACGACGATGGCGCCCGCAAGCAGCTCGTCCAGTTCTTCGAAGCCTGGGGTCCCATGGACGAGGCCACGGTCGAAGGCCGCAAGCGGCTGTCGTCGATCCTGTTCGCCTGAGAGGAGCAACGCCCCGCCGCACCGGAAACGCCGACGCGCCGCGACGCACAGGACGGAATGCACCGATGCCGATGAACGTCGTCTATCAAGGCCCGCAGGACATGCCGGACATCATTCCGGTGTTTCCGCTCGAAGGCGCGCTGCTGCTGCCGCGCGGCCAGCTTCCGCTCAATATCTTCGAGCCGCGCTATATGGCGATGATCGACCATGTGCTGCGCGAGCATCGGCTCATCGGCATGGTCCAGCCCGATGCCGCCCATAGCGCCAGCGAGGACCGGCCCGCGCTCTATGCCATGGGCTGCGTCGGCCGCATCACCCAGATCGCGGAAAGCGGCGACGGCCGCTATCTGCTCCAGCTCACCGGCGTCGCGCGGTTTCATGTGGAAGAGGAGCTTGCGGTCGATACCGCCTTCCGGCAATGCCGCGTCAGCTATCCCTTCACGGATGACTTCATCGCGCGTCACGGCGAGGAGGAAGTGGATCGCGCCGCCCTGCTCAAGGCGCTGACCGACTTTCTCAAGGCCAACAACCTTCAGGCCGACTGGGACGGCATCGAGAATGCGCCCAACGAGGCGCTGGTGAATGCGCTGGCGATGATGTCGCCCTACGGCCCGCCGGAGAAACAGGCGCTGCTGGAAGCGCCGAACCTGAAGACCCGCGCGGAAATCCTCGTCGCGCTGACCGAGATCGAACTTGCAAAGAATGTCGACGGCGAGACGCCGTTGCAGTAAGCCGGTTCCGCAGGATTTCTGCTGCATCGGCGTGACGCCGCTGGGACGACACCATCATGAGCGATCCATCATCCGGACAGGCTGCGACGACCGAGCCGGCGCGCAATGCGGTCGATCCCAAGCTGCTTGAAATCCTGGTCTGCCCGGTCACCAAGGGCACGCTCGAATACGATGCCGCGCGGCAGGAGCTGATCTCGCGCAGCGCCAAGCTCGCCTATCCGATCCGCGACGGCATCCCGATCATGCTGCCGGAAGAAGCCCGCGCGCTGGACTGAGCACGGGTCGCCGAAAAGCAGGGCTCTGTTTAGATCGCGGAGGCCGGGACGCCTGCCGCTCAAGGGGGGAACATGCTGAAGATCTATGGCCGCGCCACGTCGGCTAACGTCCAGAAGGTGATGTGGGCGATCGGCGAACTCGGCCTCGACCACGAGCGCGTCGATGTCGGCGGCCCCTTCGGCCAGAACGGCGAGCCGTGGTATCGCGGCCTCAATCCCAACGGCGTGGTGCCGACCCTTGAGGAAGACGGCTTCGTCCTGTGGGAGTCGAATGCCTGCCTCGGCTATATCGCCTCGAAATACGGTCCCGGCCGGCTGGAGCCGTCCGACCTGCGGCTGCGCGCCAGCGCCCACCGCTGGATGGACTGGCAGCTCACCACCCTGGGCCCGGCCATCTTCCCGCTGTTCTGGGGCATGATCCGCACGCCGGAAGACCAGCGCGACATGAAGGCCATCGAAGCCTCCCGCGCCAAGACGGAGGACTGCCTGCGCGTGCTCGACCGCTATCTCGGCGAGACCGCCTTCCTTGCCGGCGACACCTTCTCCATGGGCGATATTCCCTGCGCGCTGTTCGCCTATCGTTATTACAAGCTGTCGCCGCAGCCGGCCGACCTGCCGAATGTCGCGCGCTGGTATGGCGCCATCGCCCAGCGTCCGGCCTATCAGGAGCACGTGCTGGCGATTCCTTTCGTGTGATCGCTCACGCCATCTCACCGCGCAGCAGGCGCGGCGTGTCGTCTCCATCGCCCGACGCCTCGCGGATGAACGCGCGCTTGAGTCGCGGCGCGCGCTCCACGAGACCGAGGCCGAAATCGCGGATGGCGCGCACGGCCTCGATATCGTTGGAGAACAGCCGGTTCAGACCGTCCGTCACCACGCCCATCGCCATGGTGTCGAACCTGCGCCAGCGCTGATAGCGGTCGAGCACCTCGGCGCTGCCGATATCGAGGCCGAGGCGCGCCGCATCCGCGATACATTCGGCCAGCGCCGCGACATCCTTGAAGCCGAGGTTGAGGCCCTGCCCGGCGATGGGATGGATGACATGGGCGGCGTCGCCGATCAGCGCCAGCCGGTCGGCGACGAAGGACCGCGCCACGAAGAATTCGAGGCGGTGCATGCGCGGCTGGAGAACGACCTCGATCTCGCCGAGCCGCAGCCCGAATCGGCGCTCGGCCTCGCCGTGAAAATCCTGCGGCGGCAGGGCCATCAGGCGCTCGGCCTCCGCCACGCTTTCCGTCCAGACGATGGACGAGCGCCGGCCGGTGAGTGGCAGGATCGCGAAGGGGCCGACGGGCAGAAAGTGTTCTTCCGCCCGGCCGCCATGGTCGCGCTCATGGGCGATGGCCGTGGCGATGGCGGCCTGGTCATAGGACCAACCATGGATCGCGATGCCGGCGCGGGCGCGCAGGCGCGAGCGCGCCCCGTCCGCGGCCACGACCAGCCGCGCCGCGACGATCTCGCCGCTGTCGAGATGCACGGTGGCGACATCGGGCCTCGCATCGATGCGCAGCACACCGGCGGGCAGAAGCGTCACGCCGGCCGCCCGCGCCTCCGCCAGCAGCGCGGCGAGCAGACCTTCGTTCTCCACCATATGGGCGACAGACTCGCCGGGCAGGCCGAGCTCCGGCTGCGCCATGTCGTCTCCGAAGGTCAGCAGGTGCGGCCGCATCACATCGTCCAGCCGGCTGTCGGTGACGACCATGTCGTTGATCGGCTGCGCGGCCGCCGCGACCTTGCCCCAGACGCCGATGGCGTCCAGCAGCCGCCGCACCGCCGGCACGATGGCCGAGGCGCGGGCGTCCGGACCCGGGCGCACCGCCACGAAAGCGGGATCGGCCACCGCCACGGAGAACGACGGCCCAAGGCCGCGCCGCAGCGCAATGGCAAGGCCGAGGCCGACAAAGCCGCCGCCGGCGATCAGCACATCGAAACGGGAGGACAAAGCAGAAGCCGAATGCATAACGTCCCTTATACCGCCGCTGGCGCGCCGAAGCGATGCTTGCCCGCCACGCCTGAGCCCTTGACTCCGCCGCGCCCCGCCGTGTGGATGGCCGCTCCGCCGGCCGGCAAGCGTCCCTGCCACCCGCGCCTTCCCGGTCGCGAATCCACAAGAGACACTTTCATGTCCAAGGCCATTGCCGAACTGCTGTCCATCCTCGATCTCGAACAGATCGAGGTGAATCTGTTCCGGGGGCGCTCCCCCCAGTCCCGCTGGCAGCGGGTGTTCGGCGGGCAGGTGGTCGGCCAGGCGCTGGTCGCGGCCGGGCGGATGGTAGAACAGGCGGAGCGGACGCCCCACTCGCTTCACGCCTATTTCCTGATCGGCGGCGATCCGCGGGTGCCGATCGTCTACAGCGTCGAGCGGCTGCGGGACGGCGGCAGCTTCTCGACCCGGCGCGTCACGGCGATCCAGCACGGCCAGCCGATCTTCGCCATGTCGGTCTCGTTCCAACGGCCGGAGGAGAGCTTCACCCATCAGGCGGCGATGCCGGACGCGCCCGCGCCGGAAACGCTGCCCGACGAGCAGGAGATGCGCCGCAGCGTGCTGCCGCAGATGCCGGACCCGGTGCGCAGCTATTACGAGCGGGAGCGGCCCATCGAACTGCGCCCGGTGGAGTTCAACCGCTATCTCGGCCGGCCGGTGTCGGATCAGGCGTTCCGCGTCTGGATTCGCGCATCGGGGCCGCTGCCGGACGATCCCGCCGTGCACCGCGCCGTGCTCGCCTATGCCTCGGACATGACGCTGCTGGATTCCGCCCTCATCCCCCACGGCAAGAGCGTCTTTCTGAAGGAAATCATGGGCGCAAGCCTCGACCACGCCATGTGGCTGCACCGGCCATTCCGCGCCGACGACTGGATGCTCTATGCCCAGGACAGCCCGAACATGTCCGGCGCGCGGGGTTTCGCCCGTGGCCAGATTTTCGCGCGGGACGGCACGCTGGTCGCGTCCGTCGCCCAGGAGGGGCTGCTGCGCCGCCGCCGGATCGACTGATCGCTTCGGCGGCCTGCCCGACGCTTTCGATGCGACCGGCGGTCATGGCCATATCGAGAGCCCATGCCCGCGGATCGCGCCGACCTGCTCACGCAATGATCAGGCGCGCGCTTGCGCCTCTTTTCTGCATGCCGATTGGGCGCATCTGCCCAGCTTTTAGGCGGACACGGTTCAATCTCGGCAACGAGCGGACTTTTACACGGTGAACCCCGCCGGAATCGGCATCACCCGAAACTGGCACAAGGCTTGAAAGCATCCCCGGCGCGGACGCCGATCGCATCCGCGATGTATCCGCCCGGCCGGCATTATCCGGCTCCGGGCCAAGTTGGGGGTGCCATCCATGAAAATCGTCATGGCCATCATCAAGCCGTTCAAGCTCGACGACGTCCGCGACGCCCTGACCGGGGTTGGCGTGCACGGCATGACCGTGACGGAGGTCAAGGGTTACGGCCGTCAGAAAGGCCACACGGAAATCTATCGCGGCGCCGAATATGCCGTGAGCTTCCTGCCCAAGATCAAGATCGAGGTCGCGGTGGCGTCGAGCCAGGTCGACATGATCGTCGAAACGATCGCAGCCGCGGCCAAGACCGGCCAGATCGGCGACGGCAAGATCTTCGTGCTCGGCCTCGACAATGCCCTGCGCATCCGCACCGGCGAAACCGACGCCGCCGCCCTCTGAGCGCCGCGCCTCCAGCTTGAGAACAGGAGTTTGACGATGACGTTGAAGACACTTCTCCATGCCGCGAAGGGCGGGTTCGGCGGACTGGCCGCGACCGCGCTGCTTGCCGGACCGGCCTTCGCGCAGGCGCCCGCCCCGGCCCTGTCGGAGGGCAACACGGCCTGGATGATCATGTCCACCGTGCTCGTGCTGCTGATGATCGTGCCCGGCCTCGCGCTGTTCTATGGCGGCCTCGTGCGCTCCAAGAACATGCTGTCCGTGCTCACGCAGGTGCTGGCAGTGGCCAGCCTCACGATGATCATATGGATCATCTACGGCTACAGTCTCGCTTTCACGGCGGGCAACGCCTTTATCGGCGGCTTCTCCAAGATGTTTCTCGCGGGCGTGACCCATGAGACCGTCAACGATGGCGGCTCGATCCCCGAATATGTTTTCCTCGCGTTCCAGATGACCTTCGCGGCGATCACGCCGGCGCTGATCATCGGCGGCCTCGTCGAGCGCACCAAGTTCTCGGCAATCCTGCTGTTCATGCTGCTCTGGGTCACCTTCGTCTATTATCCGCTCGCGCACATGGTCTGGCACGCCGACGGCTATCTGATGAAGCTTGGCGCGCTGGACTTCGCCGGCGGCACCGTCGTTCACATCAATGCCGGCATCGCGGCGCTGGTCGGCGCCATCATGGTCGGCAAGCGGATCGGCTACGGCAAGGATCTGATGTCGCCCCATTCGATGACGCTCACCTTCGTCGGTGGCGCCTTGCTCTGGATCGGCTGGTTCGGCTTCAACGCCGGCTCCGCCCTGACCGCCGGCCCCGTCGCGGCGCTCGCGCTGGTCAATACGCTGGTCGCGACCGCGGCGGCCGCCCTCGGCTGGCTGGCCGTCGAATGGGCCGCCAAGGGCAAGCCGTCCATGCTCGGCACCGTGTCCGGCGTCATCGCCGGTCTGGTGGCAATCACGCCAGCGGCCGGCCTGGTCGGTCCGATCGGCGCGATCGTGCTCGGCGCGTTCGGCAGCGTCGTCGCTTACTTCTTCTGCACCACCGTCAAGAATGCGCTTGGCTATGACGACTCGCTCGACGTGTTCGGCATCCATGGCGTTGCCGGCATCGTCGGCTCCATCGGTACCGGCATCTTCGTGGCGCCGGTTCTCGGCGGCGTCGGTGTGGAGGACTACAGCATGATGGCGCAGGTCTGGAAGCAGGTCGTCGCGGTTGTCATCGCCATCGTCTGGTGCGGCATCGGCTCGGCGATCCTGTTCAAGATCGTGGACCTGATCGTCGGCCTGCGGGTCACCGTAGAGCGCGAGCGGGAAGGGCTGGACCTCTCCGAACACGGCGAGCGCGCCTACAACATGTGACGCGGCGTCACTCCGATACGGTTGGGGCGGATACCCGGCACCGCCCTTTCCGTCGAGAGGCCCTGGCTCCGCCAGGGCCTCTCACCTTTTTGAGCTGGCTCTCACCACAACCGGCCGGCTCAGCCCTTTCCCTGTGTCGGCGCGTGCGCGTATAGAAGCCCCGTCACAGGAGGCAGACGATGACCGCAACCCCCACGAACGGCGACGCGCCCCGCGCGGCGGCACAGCAGGTCAGCGTCTCCGGCCTGCCGGAATATCGCGCCCGCGCCTTCGAACTGATCCGATCCCGGTCCTTCGGGCGCAAGCGGATCGTGCTCGCCTCGGGCCGCGAGAGCGATTTCTATTTCGACATGAAGCCGACGATGATGCACCCTGAAGGCGCGCATGCCCTTGGCGAGCTGCTGCTCGACCGTCTCGCCGGCGAGACCGTGGACGCCATCGGCGGCGTCGCCGTCGGCGCGGTGCCGCTGGTCGCCGTCGTCACCGCGCTGAGCCATGTCCATGCCCGGCCGCTGCCCGGCTTCTTCGTGCGCAAGGAGGCCAAGGATCACGGCACCCGCAGGACCGTGGACGGCATCGAATCCCTGCAAGGGCGCAAGGTCGCGATCCTTGAGGACGTCACCACCACCGGCCAGTCCTCGCTGATCGCGGTGGAGGCCGCGCGGGCGGCCGGCGCCGAGGTGGTGCTGGTGCTCTCCATCGTCGACCGGGAGGAGGGCGCGGAGGAAACCTATCGCGCCGCCGGCGTCCGTTTCGACTCCATCTTCAAGGCCGGCGAATTCCTTGCGGTCGGCTGAGCCGGCCGACCGGTCCGATGCCGTGGCGGCGCAGTTGCCGTGAACGTGATGGCCGCCGCCGGCATGCCGGCGCGGCCCCGACCGGCCGATGGTTAATCGCGCCTTAACTCACGGCTCCTATCCTGCCGCGACAACGCTGATTTCGGGCCATTTCCGGCCCTCGTCTTTCGTTGCCGTGTGAGTTCATGACTGCCGCCGCTTCCCGCGCCCCCGACACCCGCTCGCCTTTCGTGCGCACGCATGAACTGCTGGCCGGCATAACGCCCGGCAAGCCGGCGCTCAGCATGGCGCTGGGCGAGCCGCAGCACCCCGTGCCGGCCTTCGTCGGGCCGGTCCTGGCCGCGCATATTCCGGAATTCGGCCGCTATCCGCTCAACCGCGGCATCGACGCCTTCCGGGAGGCTGCCGCCGGCTGGCTCACCCGCCGCTTCGGCCTGTCGCGGCCGGTCGATCCGGAAACGGAGGTCATCGCGCTGAACGGCTCCCGCGAAGGACTGTTTCTCGCCGCCCTCACCGCCAGCCAGACCGTGCCGCCGCGCGCCGGACGCCCGGCCATCCTGATGCCGAACCCGTTCTATGCGGCCTATGCCGCCGGCGCGTTGATCGGCCAGTGCGAGCCGGTCTATCTGCCGACCACGCGCGAGACCGGCTTCCTGCCCGATCTCGACGCCCTCGACGACGCGCTGCTGGCGCGCACCGTCGCGATCTATATCGCGACGCCGGCCAACCCCCAGGGCGCGGTCGCCGATCATGCCTATCTGCGCCGCCTGCTGGCGCTGGCGCGCCGCCATGGCTTCATGATCTTCAGCGACGAGTGCTATTCGGAAATCTATACGCGCGAGCCGCCGGCCAGCATTCTCGAGGTCTGCGACGGCGATTTCTCGCAGGTCATCGTGTTCCAGTCGCTCTCAAAGCGCTCGAACCTGCCGGGCCTGCGCACCGGCTTCGCCGCCGGCGATCCGGCCTTCCTCAAGCGCTTTCTCGACCTGCGCAACGTCGCCGCGCCGCAGGTGCCGGTGCCGCTCCAGCATGTCGGCATCGCCGCCCTGAACGACGAAGCCCATGTCGAGGACAACCGGCGGCTCTATCGCATCAAATTCGATCTCGCCGACCAGATCGTCGGCAACCGCTACGGCTACAGCCGGCCGGCCGGCGGCTTCTTCCTGTGGCTGGACGTCTCGGCCCATGGCGGCGACGAGGCCGCCGCGCTGCGACTCTGGCGCGAGGCCGGCGTGCGGGTGATCCCCGGCTCCTATCTCGCCCGGCCTCAGGCCGACGGCTTCAATCCCGGCGCGGGCTATCTGCGCGTCGCCATGGTGCAGGATCAGGACACCGCGGCGGAGGCGCTGCACCGCCTCGTCTCGGTGCTGGGCTGAGGACCCCTTCCATGACGGCAATCGACCGCACCCTCGACAACCTGCATTTCCTCACCGACGACATGCGCGACGCCGTGCGCCGGCGTCTGCGCGAACTCGGCGGCCTTGGCCTGCTTGGCATCGGCGTCATGCTCGCGCTCGCGCTCGCGACCTGGTCGGTGCAGGATCCGAGCTACAGCCACGCCACCAGCGGCGAGGCCCACAACATGATGGGCCGGATCGGCGCCACCGTCGCCGACCTGATGATGCAGTTGCTCGGCCTCGGTTCGCTGGTCTTCGTGCTGCCGGTCGCGATCTGGGGCTGGCGGCTCGTCACCCACCGGCCGCTGCATCGCGAGCGGCTGCGCGTGCTGGCGTGGTTCACCGCGCTGGTGCTGGCCGCGGCCTTCTTCGCCTGCCTGCCGGCCTCGCCGCGCTGGCCGCTGCCGACCGGCCTCGGGGGGGTCGTCGGCGACGCGGTGCTGCGCCTGCCGCTCTGGCTCTCGGGCGGCGCATGGTCCGGCCTGACCACGCTGGCGGTCGCCATCGGCACCGGAGCCGGCGCGGTGGCTGCTTTCGCCGTGGCATCCGGCCTCGGCTGGCGGCTGCGCGAGATCGCGGACGATTATGCCGCGCCGCTGGAAGGCGAGGACGATGACGAAAGCTCATCGGTTTCGCTCGGCTGGCTCACCCACGCCTTTCTCACCACCCGCGCCCGCGTGGCGCGGCTGCTGCGCCAGCGCCGGGAGCGGCGAGACATTGGTCGGGATTCCCGCGGCATCCAGCGCCGGGAACCGGGCTTCGCATCCGGAGGGGGGCGTCCTCATGCCGAGCCCCGCTTCGACGATGCGCCGCGTCTCGCCCCGGATATGGACGACCATGGCCGCGGCGACGACGATTTCGCGCCCACTGAGGATTTCGAGGACGAGCCCGCGCCGGTGGCGCGCCGGGCCAAGCCGATGCCGAAGCCGACCAAGCCCGCCCGCACCGGCAAGGGCTTCCAGCTCCCCTCCCTCGACCTGCTCGCCGCGCCCAAGCGCAGCGACCGCGCCACCGTCAGCGCCGACACGCTCCAGCAGAATTCGGAGGCGCTGGAGGGTGTGCTGGGCGATTTCGGCGTGCGCGGCGAGATCATCAATGCCCGGCCCGGCCCCGTGGTCACGCTGTATGAACTCGAACCCGCGCCCGGTATCAAGTCGAGCCGGGTCATCGGCCTCGCCGACGACATCGCTCGGTCGATGAGCGCACTGTCCGCCCGCGTCGCGGTGGTCTCCGGCCGCAACGCCATCGGCATCGAGCTGCCGAACGCGACCCGCGAGAAGGTCTATTTCCGCGAGCTGCTCGCGACCAAGGACTATGACGACACCACCGCTAAACTGCCGCTCTGCCTCGGCAAGACCATCGGCGGCGAGCCGGTCATCGTCGATCTCGCGCGGATGCCGCATCTGCTGATCGCCGGCACCACCGGCTCGGGCAAGTCCGTCGCCATCAACACCATGATCCTGAGCCTGCTCTACAAGCACCGGCCCGAACAGTGCCGGCTCATCATGGTCGACCCGAAGATGCTCGAACTCTCCGTCTATGACGGCATCCCGCATCTACTCACGCCGGTCGTCACCGATCCGAAGAAGGCGGTGGTCGCGCTGAAATGGGCGGTCCGCGAGATGGAGGACCGCTACAAGAAGATGGCCAAGCTCGGTGTGCGCAACATCGACGGCTACAACACCCGCGTCGCGGAGGCCGCCGGCAAGGGCGAGCAGCTCACCCGCACGGTCCATACCGGCTACGACAAGGAGAGCGGCGAGGCGATCTACGAGGAGGAGCGGCTCGATCTCGAAAAGCTGCCCTATATCGTCGTGATCGTGGACGAAATGGCGGACCTGATGATGGTTGCCGGCAAGGACATCGAAGGCGCGATCCAGCGTCTCGCGCAGATGGCCCGCGCCGCCGGCATCCATGTGGTGCTCGCGACCCAGCGGCCTTCCGTGGACGTCATCACCGGCACCATCAAGGCGAATTTCCCAACCCGCATCTCGTTCCAGGTCACATCCAAGATCGACAGCCGCACCATCCTCGGCGAACAGGGCGCGGAACAGCTTCTCGGCCAGGGTGACATGCTTCACATGGCCGGCGGCGGGCGCATCAGCCGCGTCCACGGCCCGTTCTGCTCCGACGAGGAGGTCGAGAAGATCGTGCGCCACCTCAAGTCCCAGGGCGCGCCGCAATATCTCGAAGCCGTCACGGCGGACGATGGCGAAGGCGAGGACGGCTCGGTATTCGACGCCACCGGCATGGGCCAGTCGGGCGATGCCACCGATCTCTACCAGCAGGCGGTCCAGATCGTGCTGCGCGATCAGAAAGCCTCGACCAGCTACATCCAGCGCCGGCTCCAGATCGGTTACAACCGCGCCGCCTCGCTGATGGAACGCATGGAACTCGAAGGGGTTGTCGGGCAGGCCAACCATGCCGGCAAACGCGAGATCCTGATCGAGGCCGGCGGCGAGGAGCGGTTCTGATGCGCTCTTTCATCGGGCCGCGAAAACGCCATATGCGTCGGGAATGGTCAGCCTCATGACGATATCAATCATGACCAGAGCCCGAGTCGAGGGAGTAAGCCGGATGCGTCGGAACGGCTGCGGCAGAGTGAAAGACCGCACGGCGCGGTGCGCCGCGCTGCTGCAAGGTAAATTCCTGCAAGGCAAACTGCTGGCCTGCCTGATGGTCGCCGCAGGGATCGGCTTCGCTCCGCTGTCCGCCGCCGCCCAGTCCGTGCCGCTGCCCAAGCCCGCGCCGAACAGCCGCCTGCTCGCAACCAGCGCCGCGACCCCGGCCCAGCCGCAGCGCGCCGCGACGACGACGGGACAGGCCGCGCCCATCGTGCTCGCCCAGGCCGGACGCGCCAACGCCGGCGCCACCGGGCGCGGCGGCTTCGACGCCGCCCAGCGCGCCATCGTGGACAAGGTCAGCGCCTATCTCTCCAGCGTGCAGGTGATGGTCGGCAAGTTCGTCCAAGTCGGCCCGGACGGCGCGCGGACCGAGGGCCAGCTCTATCTCTCCAAGCCGGGCCGCGTGCGCTTCGAATACAATGCGCCGAGCCCCATCGCCATCATCGCGGACGGCCAGTCGGTGGCAGTGCGCGACCGCAAGCTCGCGACCCAGGACATCTATCCGCTGTCGCAGACGCCGCTACGCTATCTGCTGGCGGACCGCATCGACCTGATGCGCGACACCAACGTCACCCGCGTCACCGCCGACGACGTGTTCGCGACGGTGGTGATCGAGGAACGTCAGGCGCTGGTCGGCACCAGCAAGCTGATGCTGATGTTCGGCGCGCAGGACATGCAGCTTCGGCAATGGACCGTGACCGACCCGCAGGGCTACGACACCACGGTGGCGGTCTATAACCTCGAAACCAGCAAGCGGCCCGACCCGAGCCTCTTCAGGATCGACTATACCCGCTATAACAACTGAGCACCGGAACGGACCGCCTGCGGGGCGCATTCCGCCGCCGACCTCAGCTTTCATCCGCGACCGTCCCCGCGGCGCTGTGAATCACGGTCGCAATCCGCCCCTCGGAGTGGATATCGCGGCGTCCGGCTGATAAGCCGCGCGTCATGCGCCTCACCGTCACCACCTGGAATATCAACTCGGTGCGTTTCCGCATCGAATCCGTCGTCCGCTTTCTCAAGCAGGTGCGGCCCGATGTGCTGTGCTTGCAGGAGACCAAGTGCCCCAACGACGCTTTCCCGCTGAAGCGTCTCAAGCGGCTCGGCTACGAGCACGCGGCCATCCATGGCCAGAAGGGCTACCACGGCGTCGCGGTGATCTCGCGCCTGCCTTTCGCTTCATCAGCCCCGCAGCAGTTCTGCGGCAAGGAGGACTGCCGCCATATCGCCGTCACCCTCGGCGAGCAGGCGGGCCTGAAAGACCCTCTCACGCTGCATAATTTCTACGTTCCGGCCGGCGGCGACATTCCCGATCCGAACCTCAACGAGAAGTTCAGGCACAAGCTCCAGTTTCTCGACGAGATGCGCGACAGCGCGCTGCTCACCGCGGCGGCTTCGGAACGGATGCTGCTGGTCGGCGATCTCAACGTCGCGCCGCTGGAGCATGACGTCTGGAACCATAAGCAGCTCCTGAAGATCGTCTCTCACACGCCCATCGAATGCGAGAAGCTCGTTGCCGCGCAACGGGCCGGACAGTGGGTCGATACGATGCGCGCCTTCATCCCCGAACCGGAGAAACTCTATACGTGGTGGAGCTATCGTTCGCCAGACTGGGAGCGGGCCGACAAGGGCCGCCGGCTTGATCATGTCTGGGCCTCGCCGGCGCTGGCGGATCGCGTCGCCGCGATTCAGGTGCTGAAAGCGCCGCGCGGCTGGGAGCAGCCGTCCGACCATGTGCCGGTGACGGCGACGCTGGAGGTCTGAGCGGCCTCACACCCCGTTCAGGTTCGGCTCTTTGGTTGCGGGTGCTGAGGTTCAGGTCTTGGGGTCGAGCATCGTCCGCACCGCATAGACATCCCGCCCGGCCCGGTCGGTCCGGGCCATGAGATAGTCCCGCAGCCGCACCGCGGTTTCAGGAAAGCCTTCCAGCATCTTGACGAACAGGCTGCGCGATATCCGCAGCAGCAGCGTCGGCTCCAGCGCAGTCGCCGTCACCGGGCGGCGGGTCTGCGCCAGCAGCGCGAATTCGCCGACCAGCGCATGACGCCCCACGGTCATGTCCGCGGCGCGCGGCTCGTCGGCCGGCATCGCCAGCAGAAGCTGGCCGTGATGCACGATATAGCCGCCGTCGCTCACATCTCCCGCCTTGAACAGCACCTCGCCCGTGCGCAATTCGCGTTCCTCAGCGCCGATGGCGAGGATCCGCAGCGCATCCAGGCCGAGCAGACCGAGGGTCGGAACCTGATCGAGAAAGGCGATATCGTCCTCGATGCTCATCGGCGCGGCCATCCGGGCGCGACGCCACGACCTCCGGTGCGGGCCTCGGGACCTGCGGCCGCGCCCGCATCGCCGGGCAGCAGATGCGGCAGGACATCGTGTCGAAGTTGCGGGTATGGCCGCGGGCAGGTCTGCACGTCAGGGCACCAGACGATAACCGCCGGCTTCAGTCACGAGAATCGCGGGCGTGGTGGCGTCCGCTTCGATTTTCTGACGCAGGCGGTAGATGTGGGTTTCGAGCGTGTGAGTCGTCACGCCCGAATTGTAGCCCCACACTTCTTGCAGCAAGGTTTCCCGCGACATCGGCCGTTCGCCGGCGCGATACAGGAACCGGAGGATCGCCGTTTCCTTCTCGGTCAGGCGGACTTTGGCTCCCTTCTCGGTCACCATCAGTTTCGCGCTGGGGCGGAAGGTGTAGGGGCCGATAGTGAAGGTGGCGTCCTCGCTGGCGTCGTGCTGGCGAAGCTGGGCGCGGATGCGCGCGAGCAGGACGGCAAAGCGGAACGGCTTGATCACATAGTCGTTCGCGCCGGATTCAAGCCCGAGAATGGTGTCGGAATCGGTGTCGTGGCCCGTCAGCATGATGATCGGCGGCTTGAAGCCGTTGGCGCGCATCATGCGCACCGCCTCCCGACCGTCGATATCCGGCAGGCCGACATCCATGATCACCAGATCGAACGGGTCTCCCGTCGCGGCGGCCACGGCCTTGGCGCCGGTATCGAGACCGGTCGCGGAAAACTCCTGGTGGAGATCAAGCTGTTCGGCCAGCGCCTCGCGCAGGTCATTGTCGTCGTCGACGATCAGGATTTTACGGACATTGGCCATGCGGGGCGCCCCCTCGCGCCATTGTGCTTTCGGCAGTAGATCATTGGTCCGGGAAACAGCCAAGCGGCACGGCTCCTGGATGCCTGCTTATCGCATTGGAAAAACGGCGGGAATCAGGAAGGTGAAGGCTCTTCGCACAATTCGCGTCCGCGCCCGGCCGGCGGACCGGCGCCGCGGCCTCCTGCTGGCCGGCACCCACGCCCTGCCGGTGGCGCTGGGCCGTGGCGGAATCCGCGCCGACAAGCGCGAGGGCGACGGCGGCACCCCGCGGGGCTGTTTCCGCCTCGTCCGCCTGTGGTGGCGGGCGGACCGCATGAACCGGCCGGCGACCGGGCTGCCGATGCGGCGCATCACCGCCGATATCGCCTGGAGCGAGGATCCCCGGAGCCGCCACTACAACCGCCCGTTCCGCCGCAGCGCGGACGAGGCCGGCGACCGGCTGCGCCGGGACGATCATCTCTACGATCTCATCATCGAACTCGACCACAATACACGCCCCCGCGTCGCCGGCCGCGGCAGCGCTGTGTTCGTGCATCTCGCCCGACCCGGGTTCGCGCCGACGGCCGGCTGCGTCGCCCTGACGGGTTCCGACCTCAGGCGCCTGCTGGCGCGGATCGGTCCCGGAACGCGAATCCTCATCGAATGATCCGCCGGCCCCGCCAACGCACGGTCGCGGAGGCGAATTCGATCGAATCGTCTGCTTTTGGCAGCGGGGCGGATTAACCGAATCTGGACGGGCCCCTGATAGCCTGGATCGAGACGGTCCTGCCGGGTCCCCGTTCATGCACGGAGGCTGCGGGTGAAGTGTCGGGTGATCCGGAATGCAGACAGGCGAAAATCACAGCGGAGCGCGGCGCATTCTCGGCCGCGTGATCACTTTGAGCGGATCGCGCGCCGGCGTCGCCCTGACGGACATTTCCCGCGCGGCCGACGAACAGTCCCACCCCACCGTCGGCAAATTCCTCGGCATTCTCAACGGCCAGATGCTGACCATCGGCATGATCAGCGATGTCGCCGAATCCGAATTCGGCCAGGCCCATGGGGCGACGGCCCAGCTCGACCTGATCGGCGAGATCCGTCAGGGCCGGTTCCAGCGCGGCGTCGGCCAGTATCCCGGCATCGGCGATCCGGTCGGCATGCTTTCGGATCGGGAGCTGCGTCTCGCCTATGGCGCGTCCGAACAGGGCACCGCCGAAATCGGCACGCTCCAGCAGGACCCGACCGTGCCGGCCTCGGTCCGCATCGACGATCTCATCAGCAAGCATTTCGCGCTGCTCGGCACCACCGGGGTCGGCAAATCGAACGGCGTCACGATCATCCTGCGCCAGATTCTGGCGACGCGGCCGGATCTGCGGGTCTTCCTCATCGACCCTCACAACGAATATGCGCCCAGCTTCGGGGATCGGGCCCAGGTGCTGAACCCGCGCAATCTGCGGCTGCCGTTCTGGCTGTTCAATTTCGACGAGACGCTCGATGTGATTTTCGGCGGCCGCGCCATGATCGACGAGGAAGTCGAGGTGCTGGCGGAGGTCATCCCGCTCGCCAAAGGCGCCTATCTGCAATATCGCAACGCCGACCGTTCCATGATGAAGCGGCGGGACCCACGGTCCGCCGGCTTCACCGTGGACACGCCGGTGCCGTATCGCATCGAAGACCTCATGACGCTGATCGACGAGCGCATGGGCCGGCTGGAGAACCGCTCCTCCCGCACCGTATTCAGCAAGCTGCTCGGCCGGCTCCAGACCGTGCGCAACGATCCGCGCTACAGCTTCATGTTCGACAATGCCAATCTCGGCGGCGACACCATGGCGGAGGTCCTCTCGCAACTGTTCCGCCTGCCGGCCAACGGCAAGCCCATGACCATCATGCAGATGGCCGGCTTTCCCACCGAGGTGGTGAATGCGGTGGTCTCGGTGCTGGCGCGCATGGCGTTCGATTTCGGCCTGTGGAGCGAAGGGATTTCGCCGCAGCTCTTCGTCTGCGAGGAAGCCCATCGCTACGCGCCCGCCGACAAGACCGGCGGCTTCGAGCCGAGCGCCCGGGCCCTCGCGCGCATCGCCAAGGAAGGCCGCAAATACGGCGTCTATCTCGGACTCATCACCCAGCGTCCGGCTGAGATCGACCCGACCATCATCTCCCAGTGCAACACGCTGTTCGTGATGCGCATGTCCAACGAGCGCGACCAGGCGCTGATCCGCTCCGCCGTGGCGGACGCCGGCAACCTGCTGAAATTCGTTCCCTCACTGGGACCGCGAGAGGTCTTCGCCTTCGGCGCGGGCGTTGCCGTGCCGACGCGGCTGACCTTCTCCTATCTGCCGCCGGAGCTGAGGCCGAGCAGCGATGCCGGCGGCGCGACCCACGGCGGCATGACGCCAAGCCGGGAGCTGATCGGCTCGGTCATCGACCGCTGGCGCAGCGCCACATCGTCCAACCAGCGGCCGGTCGCAACCATGGCCGAGGATATCTTCGATCTCGACGTGCCGAGCTACGAGCCGCCGCGCACAGCCGGTCCCGGACCGGCCCAGGCGCCCGGCGGCGAGGCCTATCGCCGGGATCATGCTGCGCCCCCGCTGGCACCGGCGGCGCCACCGCCCGCCCCTCCCTTGCGATCCAGTATTCTGAAAAAGCCGCTCGATGCCGGCGGCACCTGGCCCGCCCCGACGCCGCCGCGCCGCTGGTGATTCCGCGGTCGCCCGCGTCGCGCGACGACGCTTAGTCCCGCGCCCCGAAAATCGCGCTGCCGACCCGGATGTGGGTCGCCCCGAAGGCGATGGCGGTCGCGAAATCCGCGCTCATGCCCATGGACAACAGACCAAGGCCATTGCGCGCCGCGATCTTGGCGGTGAGCGCGAAATGCGGCCCCGGCGCTTCACTCGCCGGGGGGATGCACATCAGACCGGCGACAGCGAGGCCATGGTCGCGGCGGCAGGTTTCGAGAAAGAGGTCCGCCGCTTCCGGCAAGACGCCCGCCTTCTGCGCTTCGGCGCCGGTGTTGATCTGGACAAAAAGCAGCGGCGCGCGCCCCTGCTTCTGGATTTCCCTGGCCAACGCCTCGCACAGGCTTTCACGATCCACGGAATGGATCGCGTCGAACAGGGCAACCGCTTCCTTCGCCTTGTTCGACTGGAGCGGCCCGATGAGATGCAGCTTGGTGTCTGGATACCGCTCTAGCAGCGGCGGCCATTTGGCCCGGGCTTCCTGAACTCGGTTTTCCCCGAACACCCGCTGGCCGGCGTCCAGCACCGGCTCGATGGCCGGCGCTTCGAAGGTCTTGGAAACCGCCATCAATGTGACGGCGTCGGCCGGGCGGCTGGCGGCGGCGCAGGCGGCGGCAACCTCGCGCCGCACACCCGAAAGCCGCTCCACCGCCGCGCCCTGCGCCTGATTCTGCTGCGAAACCATCATTCGAAAGCCCGTACGAAAGTCTGTATCATGCGGCCGGCGCATCGCCTGGCCGCTCCCGTGCGCAGGGCTATAGCGCTTTCAGGCGAAGCGGACACCGGCCCGCGCCAACGGTCAGCAATCGATCACGGAGACATCCGGCGCGACGGTAGCCACGCCCGGGTCGGCGCTTTCGGTGTCGAGCGCGCAGAATTCGACCCCGACCTGGTCCGACATCCGCCAGATCACGCGGCACCGGCGGCTGGCCTGGCCTTTGCGCGTCAGCAGCATGGTGAACTCCCCCGGCAGGGGCACGGTCGGCGGGACGGTCAAGCCGGCGCCGCCGAGCGAGATGTTGCGCAGCGCTCCGTTCTGCGCGGACCCGCCGAGGTCCAGCCACACCGGAAAAGCCACCACCCGACGAACCGATTTGCGTCGTTCGACCTGCAAGGTTGTCCCCACTCCCGGCTGCGCCGCCATCAGATTTAACATGATATTATTGGGATGGTTAGGGAATGGTTGATCATCGCGGCGCAGGACGCGGCCGGCCCGGCCGAGATTGACCCTTCCCGCGCTTTCGTGGCCTATAGCGTTCGCGCGAAGCGGCCCCCGCTTCGCCTGAATATGCGCCGAAATGGCAAGGCCAAAGCCCGGCTCGACCTGGCCGCAGCCCGAGGGCTCAAGTCGGCCGCCCGGCCAGCCCGGCCTTCGGCGCCTTACTGGAAGACCCCGTTTCGCGATGGCCATCGACCGTTACAATCCCCACGAAGCCGAACTTCATTGGCAGCAGGTCTGGGACCGGCAGCAGGTTTTCGCCACCGCGAACGACGATCCGCGCCCGAAATACTACGTGCTGGAGATGTTCCCGTATCCGTCCGGGCGCATCCATATGGGCCATGTCCGCAACTACGCCATGGGCGACGTGGTCGCGCGTTACAAGCGCGCCAAGGGCTTCAAGGTGCTGCATCCCATGGGCTGGGACGCCTTCGGCATGCCGGCCGAGAATGCCGCCATGGAGCGCAAGGTCCATCCGCGCGACTGGACCTATCAGAACATCGCCACCATGCGCGGGCAGCTCAAGTCCATGGGCCTGTCGCTCGACTGGGCGCGCGAGATCGCGACCTGCGACCCGAAATACTACAAGCACCAGCAACGCATGTTCCTGGATTTCCTCAGCGCCGGCCTCGTCGAGCGCAAGCAGTCGAAGGTGAACTGGGACCCGGTCGACAACACCGTGCTGGCCAACGAGCAGGTGATCGACGGGCGCGGCTGGCGTTCCGGCGCGCTGGTCGAGCAGCGCGAGCTGACCCAGTGGTTCCTGAAGATCACGGATTATGCGGAAGAGCTGCTGACCGCCCTCGACACCCTCGACCGCTGGCCGGAGAAGGTGCGGCTGATGCAGCGCAACTGGATCGGCCGCTCCGAGGGGCTGCTGGTGCGCTTCGCGCTGGACACCGCCACGACACCAGCCGGCGAGAGCGAGCTGGAGATCTTCACGACGCGGCCGGACACGCTGTTCGGCGCGAAGTTCATGGCGATCTCGCCGGATCATCCGCTGGCCCGCGCCGCCGCCGCGCGCGATCCCAAGCTCGCCACCTTTGTCGAGGAGTGCAAGAAGACCGGCACCTCGCAGGAGGCCATCGACACCGCCGAGAAACTCGGCTTCGACACCGGCATCCGCGCCGTGCATCCGTTCGATGCAGGATGGCAGCTCCCGGTCTATGTCGCCAATTTCATCCTGATGGATTACGGCACCGGCGCGATCTTCGGCTGTCCGGCACACGACCAGCGCGACCTCGACTTCGCCAACAAATACGGTCTCGGCAACACGCCGGTGGTCGCGCCCGCCGGCAGCGATCCGGCTTCTTTCACGGTGACCGACACCGCTTATGACGGCGACGGCCGGCTCATCAATTCACGCTTCCTCGATGGCCTGACCATCGCGGAAGCCAAGGAAGACGTTGCGAAGCGGCTCGAAGCGGAACAGCGCGGCAACCGTCCGGTCGGGACGCGGCAGGTGAACTATCGCCTGCGCGACTGGGGCATCTCGCGCCAGCGCTACTGGGGCTGCCCAATTCCCATCATCCATTGCGAAAGCTGTGGTGTCGTGCCGGTGCGCGCCGCCGACCTGCCGGTGGAACTGCCGGCGGATGTCTCCTTCGACAAGCCGGGCAATCCGCTCGAACGCCATCCCACATGGAAACATGCGGACTGTCCGCAATGCGGCAAGCCGGCGCGGCGCGAGACCGACACCATGGACACCTTCGTGGATTCGTCCTGGTATTTCGCCCGCTTCACCGATCCCTGGATCGAGACCGCGCCGACCGACCGCGCCCAGGTCGATGGCTGGCTGCCGGTGGACCAGTATATCGGCGGCATCGAACACGCGATCCTGCATCTGCTCTATTCGCGCTTCTTCACCCGCGCGATGCGCAAGACCGGCCATGCCGGCGTCGCCGAGCCTTTCGCCGGCCTGTTCACGCAAGGCATGGTGGTTCACGAGACCTATCGCCGCGCCGACGGTGCATGGGCCGCACCCGCCGAGGTGAAGATCGACATCGTTGATGGCAAGCGCGTCGCCGCGCTGCTCGACGGCGGCGCGCCGATCGCCATCGGCCCCATCGAGAAGATGTCCAAGTCCAGGCGCAACACCGTGGACCCGGACGACATCATCGCCAGCTATGGCGCCGACACCGCGCGCTGGTTCATGCTGTCGGATTCGCCGCCCGAGCGCGACGTGACCTGGACCGAGACCGGCGTGCAGGGCGCGTGGCGCTTCACCCAGCGGCTATGGCGGCTGGTGCATGAAGCTGCCGAAGCCGGCAAGGCCGCGCCGTCATCGAAGCCGGCCGAGTTCGGCGCGCCCGCCCTCGCCGTCCGCAAGGCCGCCCATGGCGCGCTCGCCAAGGTATCGGAAGCGATCGAGTCGCTGCATTTCAACGTCGCCGTGGCGCATATCTATGAATGCGCAAATGCGCTGGGCGAGGCCATCGGGACTATCGAAACGCCGGATCAGATCACGCCGGCCTTCGCCTATGCGCTGCGCGAGGCGGCCGAGATTCTCGTCCAGATGTTCCATCCGATGATGCCACATCTGGCCGAGCAATGCTGGGCGGCGCTGGGACACGACACACTGGTGTCGCAGCAGCCATGGCCCGCCATCGACGCGGACCTATTGGTGGAGCGCAGCATCACGCTGCCGGTGCAGATCAACGGCAAGAAGCGCGCGGACATCACCGTGCCGCGCGATGCCGACAAGGCCGATGTGGAAGCCGCCGTGCTCGCGCTGGACGCCGTCATCAAGGCGCTGGACGGCAAGCCGGCCAAGAAGGTCATCGTCGTCCCGCAAAGGATCGTCAATGTCGTGGCATGAAGCAGGCGTGCGAACGTCCCTCCAAGCAGCAGCGCGGCCCCGCCGCGCCGGTACAGCCTTGCGCCTGACGGCCGCCCTCGGCCTCGCGGCGCTGACCGCCGGCTGCTTCCAGCCGCTCTATGGCGAACGCAGCGTCGGCGCCGGACCGTCGGTGGTCACCGCCATGCGCGGCGTCGATGTCGCGCATATCGATGCGCCGAACGGCTCGCCCGAAGCGCGGCTCGCCGTCGAGGTGCGGGACCAGCTCCTGTTCGGCCTCACCGGCGGCGCCGCCGCAGGACCGCAGACCCACCGCCTGCGCATCCGCCTCACCTCGAGCAACGCCGCGGTGATCGTCGATCCCGTGACCGGCCGCACCGACGTCGGCAACTACCGCCTGACGGCGACTTACGACCTCGTGGATATTTCGATCAGCAAACAGGTCTTGCAGGCCAGCGCAACGACGCAGGTGTCCTTCGACATTCCCGGCCAGCAGCAACGCTTCGCGCGCCAGCGCGGCCAGCGCGACGCCGAGAACCGCGCCGCCAAGGTGATCGCGGAAGATATCCGCGCCCGCGTCGCCGCCTTTTTCATCTCGGGAACGTGAGCCGGCGCATCGCGACCGGATCACGACCCTTACCGGCGTCAAGCTGACGGGAAGACCGTGACTGCGATCAAGGCGTCCGATGTCGATCGTTTCGTCGCCCGGCCGGACCCGGCCAGGCCCGTCGTCCTGATCTATGGTCCCGATGCCGGTCTCGTGCGCGAGCGCGCGGAAAAGCTTGCGCATGCCTCTGTCGATGACCCGGCCGATCCTTTCGCACTGTCACGCCTCGAAGGCGACGAGATTGCCGCAACGCCGATGCGCCTCGTCGAGGAAGCCAGTTCGGTGCCGATGTTCGGCGGCCGACGCGCCATCCGCGTGCGGCCGACGTCGCGCAACATCGCCGGCGCGGTCGAGGCCGTGTTGAAGGTCGCGCTGCACGACTGCCGCGTGATCATCGAAGCCGGCGACCTTCGAAAGAACGCCCCGCTGCGCGCCCTGTGCGAGAAGGCCGCCAACGCCGCCGCCCTGCCCTGCTATGCCGACAATGACCGCGACATCGGCCGGCTGATCGACGACGAGATGCGCGAGGCCGGCCTCACCATCGCGCCGGAGGCCCGCGCCGCGCTGCTGCCGCTGCTCGGCGGCGATCGGTCGGCGACCCGCAACGAGGTGCAGAAGCTCGCTCTCTATGCGAGAGACAAAGGCAGCGTCACGCTGGACGATGTCGCCGCGGTGGTGGCGGATGCCTCGGCGCTGGCGCTCGATGCGTTGATCGATGCCGCTTTCGCAGGCCGCACGGGCGATGTGGAAACCCTTCTCGCCAAAGCCGCATTAGCCGGCCTGACGCCCGGCAGCATCATGTTCGCCGCCCAGCGGCAGGTCGCGATCCTGCACAAGACCCGGCTTGTGATCGAAGCCGGCAAACCGCTCGGGGCCGCGCTCGATTCGATGATCCCGCCCGTGCATTTCAGCCGCAAGGCGCTGGTCGAAGCCGCGTTGAAGGCGTGGACTGCGGCGCGGCTCGGGCGCGCGATGACCCAGCTTGCGGAAGCCGCCTTTGACGTCCGCCGGCAGTCGTCGCTGGCCGACACGCTCGCCCAACGCGCCATGCTGTCCATCGCTGTGAATGCCCGCCTGCGTAGCTGAGCAATGCAACATCATCCGCAGGGACAAACCGTCCGATGATGGACGAAGCGCAACGTGCTGATTTCATACCGGCAGCACACCAGAGCGTTTTCGCGCGAAGCGGGGACCGCTGCGTGCAAGAAACCGCTTCAGAATAAAAACATGGAGCTGTGGCTTCGATGCCATCAGAGCCAAAATGCTCCGGGCCTCGTGAGCGCCGGAGCAATGCGAGCCGTTACCCCACGCCCAGCTTCTCCAGCACGTGATCAAGCTGCTCGAAATCCCGATAGGCGATATGCATCACGCCGCGGTCGCCGCTGCCCTGATCGATCGTGACCTTGAGGCCGAGCGCATCGGAAATGCGACGTTCGAGCGCGCGGGTATCGGCGTCTTTCAATCTCGCCCCGCCCGGCCCCTTCGGCGGCCGCAGCGCCGGATGCACGCCATCTGAACCGCTCTCGGCATTCTGCCGCGACAGCTCCTCGACCTGCCGCACCGAGAGGCCGCGCTTGATGATGTCGCGGGCGAACTCCTCGGCATTCGGCTGACCGACGAGCATCCGCGCATGGCCGGCGGTCAGTTCGCCGCTGCGCACATAACTCTGCACGGACTTCGACAGCTTCAGCAGCCGCAGCGTGTTGGCGACATGGCTGCGGCTCTTGCCGACGATCCTGGCGATATCCTCCTGGCTGTAGTCGAACTGTTCCGCCAGCGCATCGTAGCCCTGCGCTTCCTCGATGGCGTTGAGATCGGCGCGCTGCACATTCTCGACGATGGCATATTCGAGCGACTCCCGGTCGCTCGCTTCGACGATGGCGACCGGCACATCATGCAGGCCGGCACGCTGCGCCGCGCGCCAGCGCCGCTCGCCGGCGATGATCTCATAATTCTGCGGCGCAGAACCCGCGACACCCGGCGACACGCGCACGACGATCGGCTGGATGATCCCGCGTTCGCGAATCGAATCCGTCAGCTCCTGAAGATCGCTTTCAGTGAAGGTCTGGCGCGGGTTGCGCGGGTTGGGCTTGATCAGCTCGATCGGCACGCGGCGCGGCGCGCGCGCCGGCGCGGCGCCCGACGGAGTGGCACCAGCCGAAGTCGCGGCCGCCGGCGCTTCCGAGCCGGCCTCGCCGATCAGCGCAGCCAGCCCGCGCCCAAGCCGCTTGCGCTTGTCATCCTCCGCCATGTCCGCTCACCTGTCGTATTCGCTATACATCATGAAGCATCGCGGCGTGATTGCGCGCCGCGGCGTTGCTTCGTTTCAAGACTCGCGCCGTCAGGCAACCGGTGCCGGTGCGCCGGCGCGCATTTCCTTCTCGCGCTGAATGATTTCGGTGGCGAGCCGCAGATAGGCTTCGCTGCCGACGCATTTCAGATCATAGACCAGCACCGGCTTGCCATGGGACGGCGCTTCCGACACGCGCACGTTGCGCGGGATCACCGTGTCATAGACCTGGGAACCCATGAATTCGCGCACATCCGCCGCCACCTGATTGGACAGGTTGTTGCGGGAGTCATGCATGGTCAGCACGATGCCATGGATGGTGAGCGTGGGATTCAGCGAAGCCCTCACCTGCTCCACGGTCTGGAGAAGCTGCGACAACCCCTCAAGGGCGAAGAACTCACATTGCAGCGGCACGAGGATCGCATCGGCCGCTGCCATGGCGTTGACCGTCAACAGGTTCAGCGACGGCGGACAGTCCACCAGCACATAGGTGAAAGCGGACGATTCGCTGTCGGCGGCGGTCCCATCCGCCGGCAGGCCGTCATTGACCTTGCGCAGCGCATCGCGCAGCCGGAAGGCGCGGTCCCGCTCCGTGCCGATTTCCAGTTCCACGCCCGAGAGGTCCATGGTGGACGGCGCGATGGCGAGGCGGGGCACCGCCGTCGGCACAACGACGTCCCGCATGGCGGCCTCGCCGACCAGAACATCGTAGGTCGAATGGCGCCGTGCGGCGCGGCCGATGCCGAGCCCCGTCGAGGCATTGCCCTGCGGATCGAGGTCAACGATCAGCACCCGCTCTCCGATGGCCGCGAGCGCGGTGCCCAGATTGATGGCGGTGGTGGTCTTGCCGACGCCGCCTTTCTGGTTGGCGACGGAAATGACCCGAGGCGGGCGCAGGGCGTCGCCGGTCTGGTCAGCAGCAAGGGGCGGGCTCTGGGTCATGACGACCTGTCTACACTCTTTTGTTGGGCAAAGGTTGGATCGGCGGCTGTATCAGCTTCACATCGCGCAGGCGCAGGACGCGGGCTGCCGGGTCCGTCAGGCTTGGCAGCAATTCGATCTCACCAATGTTCCAATATCTAGTAGCTTCAGTCAATTCTGCCTCTACATCTTGACCCTTCAGGAACAAAGCCATGGCTCCGTCGCGCAGGAACGGTTCCGCGTAGCGCAACAACAGGTTTAGCGGGGCGAGCGCGCGCGCCGTTACGATATGGATCGGTCGGGGCACTCTATCCCCGACATCCTCGATTCGCGCAGCATGAATCGTAGCCGGCACGCCGGCGATTCGGGTGGCCTCGCGCAGGAAGGCGGCTTTCTTGCCGGCGCTTTCCACCAGATGGATATGAGCCTCGGGCCGTTCCGCCAGAACGCAGCCGACGGGCAGGCCGGGAAATCCGCCGCCGGCGCCGAGATCGACCCAATGAGTCGCATCTTCGCCGGCATAAGCGAGAAGCTGAAGCGAATCCGCGACATGGCGGGTCCAGATGTCGGGAATCGTGCTGGGCGCGATGAGGTTGGTCGTTCCCTGCCATTTCAGGAGCGTCGCGACGAAACGATCCAGCCGATCGGCCGTTTCACGTGAAACAGCGAACCGGGCCAGAACCGCGTCGCGATCCCGCTCTGAGGTTTGCTGCTGCACGCCTAGGCTTCCCCGCGTGCTGCCGGCTGGGACCGTCTGCCAGTACGCCGCAGGTGGCCGAGGATCAATGTCGTGGCGGCCGGCGTGACGCCATCGATGCGGCCGGCCTGCCCCAGGGTGCGGGGACGGACGGTTTCCAGCTTCTGCCGGACCTCGTGAGAAAGGCCGGCCATGGCCCCGTAATCGAGATCATCCGGCAACTCCAGAGCCTCATCCCGGCGGAAGGCGGCGACATCCGCCGCCTGACGCTCCAGATACACCTCGTATTTGGCGTCGATTTCGAGCTGCTCGGCGATCTTTGCGGGCAAATCGCAGAACTGCGGCCAGATGGCGGCGAGCTGAGCGAGCCCGATATCGGGATAGGACAGCAGGTCGTAGGCGGTCCGGCGCTGCCCGTCCTGATTCAGATTGAGGCCGTGGCGGCGCGCCTGCGTCGGCGTGACCGAAACCGATCTGGCAAAGCTGCGGATGTCCGTCAGCGCTGCCATTTTGGTATTGAAATGCCGCGCACGTTCAGAACCGACGCAGCCAAGCGCGATCCCGCGCGCCGTCAGCCGCTGATCGGCGTTATCGGCCCGCAAGGTCAGGCGATATTCGGCGCGGGAGGTGAACATCCGGTACGGCTCCGTCACCCCGCGCGTGACGAGATCGTCGATCATTACGCCGAGATAGCCTTCGGCGCGGTCGAACATAACAGGATCGCCGCCGCCGGCCCGCCGGGCTGCGTTGAGGCCGGCGGCAAGGCCCTGCGCCGCCGCTTCTTCATAGCCGGTGGTGCCATTAATCTGCCCGGCCAGAAACAGACCGGGCATGCGCTTCACTTCCAGCGTCGCGTCGAGTTCGCGCGGATCGACATGGTCGTATTCGATGGCGTAGCCCGGCCGCAGGATTTCGGCCCGTTCGAGGCCGGGAATGCTGGCGACGACGGCGCGCTGGACCTCTTCCGGCAGCGATGTCGAGATTCCGTTCGGATAAACCGTGA
>DATMEW010000117.1:0-5478 GCA_035556495.1 Xanthobacteraceae bacterium
AAGATCACCGGCTTCTTCGAGCGCCACGAATGCGGATACTGATGTTTCAGCCGCCCGCGTGCGATGATGGCGCCGGCCTCGACCAGCGCCTTGATCACCGCCTCGTTGGCGTCGCCCTTCTCGCCCTTGTCGTTGATGACAAGCCTGCCCTCGAACCCGGGCGCGGCAGCCGTCAGCGCACCGTTCTCGTCGACCGTATACGGGATCGCGCTGCTGATGCCGCGCGCCTCCAGCGCGCGCGCATTCGCCGTCCAGATGTCGAAGTCCTCACGGCCGTGTCCGGGCGCTGTGTGGACGAAACCGGTGCCGGCATCGTCGGTGACATGGTCGCCATCGAGCAGCGGGACGGCGAACCGATAACCGCCGGCGAGACCCTTCAGCGGATGGTCGCAGACCATGCCGGCCAAGACTTCCGCAGGCACGTCCGCGACGCGGTCATAGGCCATCACCTTGGCCTGTTTGAACACGTCGCCGGCAAGGTTGTCAGCGAGGATCAGAAGATCGCCGAACTTCGCCCAATTGTCGGGTGCGGAGTCCGTCACCTTGTAGAGGCCATAGCCGATCTTGGACGAGAACGAGATCGCGCGGTTGCCCGGCAGCGTCCATGGCGTCGTCGTCCAGATGACGATGGAGGTACCATCAGGGATAGGCAGGAAGGGGCGATACTGGATGCCGTTGCGAGAATTAAAGTCCTCAAACGAGGTTTGATCGCGCACCGGAAACTTCACCCACACCGTGTCGGACGTGTGGTCCTCGTATTCCACCTCGGCTTCCGCCAGCGCGGTCTTTTCCACCACGCTCCACATCACAGGCTTGGAGCCGCGATAGAGCGTGCCGTTGGCGGCAAAGGCCATCAGCTCGCGGGCGATCTGCGCCTCGGCCGGGAAACTCATCGTCGTGTAGGGATGATCCCAGTCGCCGGTGACGCCGAGGCGCTTGAACTCCTCGCGCTGGATGTCGATCCATTTCTGGGCGAAGGCACGGCATTCCTGCCGGAATTCCACCACCGGCACCGCGTCCTTGTTCTTGCCCCTGGCGCGATACTCTTCCTCGATCTTCCATTCGATCGGCAGGCCGTGGCAGTCCCAGCCCGGCACGTAGTTGGAATCGTAGCCGGCCATCTGCTGGCCGCGCGTCACCACGTCCTTGAGGATCTTGTTCAGCGCATGGCCGATATGGATGTTGCCGTTGGCATAGGGCGGGCCGTCATGCAGGACGAATTTCGGCCTGCTCTTGCCGGCTTCGCGAAGCTGGCGGTAGAGCCCGGCCTGCTGCCAGCGGGCGAGCAGCTCCGGCTCGCGCTGGGGCAGGCCGGCGCGCATCGGAAATTCGGTCTTTGGCAGGAACAGCGTTTCGCTGTAGTCGCGGGCGGCGTCGGTTTTGGGCGCGGACATATCGGATCGGCTTTGCTTGACCTGAGGGATGGCGGGGGAACGATTGAGCCTCCCGGCGCTCCGCCGACAGTCGGTCAGGCGGAGGCCGGGCTGATAATCAGCCCGGGCGGCAGCCGGGATATGCGGAATATGCGCGGGATCGCCATCATGGCGTTGCTCTAGCAGATCGCGGCAGAGGCGCAAAGCGCCGCGCGGCGGGCCGGGTCGGGTCGGGTCGGGGGACATGGCGGTTAACGTTGGCGTTACGGAACCAGCCGGCCGCGCCCACGTTACCGGCCGCACAGGGTGCCGGAACTTCCGCCGGAGGCAGCCCGCATCGGAGGCAGTCGTGGAATTCCTGCGGGCAAGCAGCGAAACGCGGTACGAACTGGCGATCAAGGACGCCAAGCCGGTCGAGAATGTCGGCGCGGCATGGGAAACCGTCGCCCAGTTCGCGATCATCGGCATCTTCGTCATGCTGCTCGGCGTGCTGGTGTATATCGGGCGGCCGGTGATCATGCCGGTGGTGGCCGGGGTCATCATCGCCACGATCCTGTCGCCGCTCGTGCGCCGCGCCGCGAAAATCGGCATCAGGCCGCCGATCACGGCGCTGGTCATCGCGCTGGTGGTGGTGGGCATCGTCAGCCTGGCCATCACGCTGCTGGCGAGCCCGGTCAGCGAATGGCTTGCGCGGGGGCCGGAGATCGGCGCGCTGATCAAGCAGAAATTCGCGATACTCGAACGGCCGCTCGCCGCGCTGAAGGAAATGCAGGACAGCCTGACCGGCGGGGCGGGTCCGGCCGTGCAGGTGGAGACCGGGCAGGCGGCGCTGGTCGCGCCGGTGGTCGCCTTCGTCACGCCGGCCGTCGCGCAGATCCTGCTGTTCGTCGGCACGCTGATCTTCTATCTCATCGGCCAGCAGGATTTCCGCCGGCGCGTCGCGATGCTGTTTCCGGAACGTGAGGCCAAGCTGCGCTTCCTGCGCATCACCACCGACATCGAACGCAATCTCACCGGCTATATCGGCGTCTTCACCATCATCAATGTCGCGCTGGGCACGGTGGTCGCGCTGGGGGCCTGGGCCTTCGGTTTCCCCAATCCGGTGATCTTCGGCGTCGTCGCCGCGATCCTGAACTACATTCCCTATATCGGCCCCGGCATCAACGCCTTCATCCTGTTCGCGGTCGGGCTGGTGAGCTTCCCGACGCTCGGGCAAGCGGTGCTGCCGCCGCTCTGTTTCATCGTTGTGACCACCATCGAGGGGCATTTCATCACGCCGGCGGTCATCGGCCGGCGGCTGACGCTCAATCCTTTCCTGGTGTTTCTGGCGCTGGCGTTCTGGACCTGGATGTGGGGGCCGGTCGGCTCCTTCCTCGCCGTGCCGTTCTGCATCGTCGCCATCGTGACCTTCCACCACTTGTATCCCACGGACGATGCGACGAAACTCCCCGGCTGACGATGGAACTTTACCGTGCGATGCGGGGTTCTACGCGGACGACGGGGGAATACCTTTTTCACACAGCGGAGCAGGATGATGTCGGAACGCGGAACCAGCGCAGCGAAAGAGGCTGCCAACGAAACCAGCAAGGCCTCGGCTGACATTCAGGCGGACCTGAAGGCGCTCAAGGACGACATGGCTCATCTTGCAGAGCAACTGGCCGGTCTCGTCGGCTCGTCCGGTTCGGCCGCCTTCGCCAATGCGCGCGCGAGCGTCGAGGGGGTCGCCGGCGATGCGCGGGAAGCGGTCGGCGAGGTGGCGGAAACCTTCACCGACGCCATCGACGAATCCCTTGCGAACCGGCCGTATACGACCCTCGCCATGGCGCTGGGAATCGGCTTTCTCGTCGGCGCGATCTGGCGGCGCTGAAGGCTGATAACCGTTGAAGGCCGGCGGCGGGCCCATCGGGCGGCCACTGGCCGCCCGCAGTCGTGAAGGGGTTGGGCGCACGGCCATGATCAAAGGTCTTATCAACGACGCTCTGCTCAAGGCCCGCATGAAAGCGGGTTTCAGCGGCGCGGTCGCGGCGTGGCTCGCCATCGCCGTGGTCTCGACGTCGCTCACCTTTTTCTTCCTCGCCGTGGCTGCCTTCGCATGGCTGGCGAACCGATACGATCCCGTCGTCGCCGGGCTCATCATGGCCGGCTTCTTTCTTCTGCTCGCCATCCTCGCGGCAATCCTGTCGCTGGTGATGCGCCGCAAGGCGCGGGAGGATGCGCGGGCGCAATTGCTGCTGGCGGCCGCCGCGCGCAAACACAGCGCGGCCTCGACATTGTTCGACCCGCGCATGCTGGCCGTGGGGCTTCAGCTTTTCAACGCCGCCGGCGGGCTGAGGCGCATCGTGCCGCTGGCCGCCGCCGGCATTCTCGCCGCGACCATCGGGCGGGAATGGGCCCGCTTCGGCAGCAGCGATCCCGATCCGCGCGCCTGAGCAGATGTTGGGTCAGCCGGCGGTCAGATTGCCGCCGTGATCTCGCCGGGTGCGGCGAGCAGCGGAACGGCCTCGGGCTGCCGGTCGAGAATGGCGCGGGCCTCCGCGCTGTCCCGGTCCATCTGCGCGATGAGCGTTTCGATGGAATCGAATTTCAGCTCGTCGCGGATATAGCCGATGAAAGCGATGTCGAGCGGCCGGCCGTACAGATCGCCGGCGAAGTCGAACAGGTGGATTTCGAGCAGCGCCGCGCCGTTGTCGAAGGTCGGCCGCCGGCCGAAGCTTGCCACGCCCGCGTGCCATGCGCCGTCGATCCCGATGCGCACGGCATAGATGCCGTGACGCAGCGCGCAATCCGGCGCGAGCCGGATGTTGGCGGTGGGATAGCCGAGGTCCCGCCCGCGCTTGTCGCCATGGATCACCTCGCCGGTGACGAACCACGGCGCGCCGAGCATGGCGGTCGCAGTCGGGAGGTCGCCTTGCTCCAGCGCCGTGCGGATCGCGCCGGACGACACCATGCGGCCGTCGAGTGTGAAGGGCGGCACGATATCCACGGCGAAGCCGCGCAGTGCGCCCTGGGCGATCAGATAGTCCGGCGTGCCGGTGCGGTTGCTGCCGAACAGGAAATTCCGGCCGATGACCGCGCCGCTGACGGCAAAGGCGCCCACCAGAATATCCGCGACGAAGGCTTCCGCCGTCAGGGTGGCGAGATGGGCGTCGAAATCCAGCACGATGGCGCCGTCGAGGCCGGTGCGGGCCAGCAGCCGCAGCTTGCCGGAGGGCTCGCTCAGGCGGAACAGGGGCGCTTGCGGCTTCAGGAAGGCGCGGGGATGCGGCTCGAAGGTCAGGACCGCCGCCGGGCGGCGAAGCGCGCGCGCCCGCGCGCAAGCGGTGTCGATGGCGGCGCGATGGCCGCGATGCACGCCGTCGAAATTGCCGATGGCGACGACCGCTCCGCGCAGCGCGTCGCGGGCGGCATGGCCGGCTGCGCCACCTCCGCTCAGGCCCGGCGCGACGATGAAGGGCGTGAGCGTTCGATCGTTCATAGTCTGCTGCTATGGTGGCGACAGGGCCGGTATAGAAAGGCTGGCTGCGGAATTCAACTCCGGCGCTTCCGCAGGATGTAGGGGAGTTTCCCCATAGAGGTTAACCGGAAATTTAGCGCCCCTGCCTAGCCTGCGGAAGTGCCGGCCGAGGGGGCGGCTCGGTATCCGCCGCAGGCCGCTCCGAAGCCGAACTGTCCCAGAACGGGGAATGCGATGAATGTCGATCTGAAGATGCCCATATTAGTGGTGGATGACTACACCACCATGGTGCGCATCATCCGCAACCTGCTCCAGCAGATCGGCTTCAGCGATATCGACGACGCCACAAATGGCGAGCTTGCCTTTGCCCGAATGCGGGAGCGGCGATACGGTCTCGTCATCTCGGACTGGAACATGGAGCCGATGACCGGCTACGAACTGCTGCTGAAAGTCCGGGCCGACGAAAATCTCCGCGAGACGCCATTCATCATGGTGACGGCGGAATCCAAGACCGAGAATGTCATCGCCGCCAAGAGGGCGGGCGTGAACAATTACATCGTCAAGCCCTTCAACGCGGAAACGCTGCGCGGCAAGGTCCAGGCCGTGTTCGGCGACCGCGGGCTCGCGGCCTGATCCGCACCGCCTCTCCGG
>DATMEW010000118.1:0-25297 GCA_035556495.1 Xanthobacteraceae bacterium
CGACTGGCCCGCGACAGCCGCGCGGGCATCGTCCGCCGGACGGCAGTCGATGCCGAGTTCCTCGCTGAACGTCCGCGCAAAAGCCGCCCTGTTCTCGGCGGAGGGGCTGAAGACGGTCAGCTCGCTGATGGTGCGGATCGCGGCGATGGCGCGGACATGAGAATGCGCCTCGCTTCCGCTGCCCAGCACGCCGACCCTCACCGGCGCATCGGCCATCAGATGATCGACCGCCACCGCGGACGTCGCCGCCGTCCGGAACGCGGTGAGGCTTTCGCCGTCCAGCACGCCGGCGATCTCGCCGGTTTCCTGGCTGAACAGCACCACCGCATAGGAGACGGCGCGGTTGCGTCCCAGACCAAACAGCTTCGCGCCCATATAGCTGCCGGTCGGCAGAATGGCGGGCAAGGTCCGCAGCCAGGTGCCCTGCCCGCGCGCCACCACGCGGCCGGGATTCTCCTCCGGCGTCTGCGGCATGCGATACACATCCGTCATCACCCGGATGAGGTCCGGCCAGGAAATAACTTCGCTGGCGACCTGCGCCGAAACAAAGAATGGCGTGTTACTCATGTCACTCCCTCTCGCCGCCCGGCGAGCGCTCCCTCACCGTCTCGGCCAGCGGCGGCGGCGGGTTCGTCAGAATCTCGGATGTGCCGGGGTGGGGCTGCGCGCCGGCCGCCGCCTGCGCGACCCAGTGGAGATGGCCGAAATGCGTATCCCAGAGGCGCGGCTGCCACGCATCCGTGAGATAATCGCCATCGGCTGAATATTCGAACTGCCCGCCCAGCGGCGACCTGAGATAATAAAAGATCAGCGACGACACCCGGTGCCGCCCAAGCCCGACGCCGGCGGACCAGCCCTGACGCTGCATCGTGTTCGCTCCGGCCATCAGCTCGTCGATATTGTCCACGCCGAAGGAGATGTGGCTGAACAGAGGCTTCGGGCTTTTCAGCAGGAACAGATTGTGATGTTCCGCGCGGCCCTCGGCGCGCATGAACACGCCAAGACCGCGGTTCATGTCGGTGACGCGGAACTTCAGACGCTGCGTATAGAAGGCGACGCCGCGATCCACATCGGCGACTCCGAAGACGACGTGGAACAGGACTTTCGGCCGCGCCTGATCATACCAGCGCCGATGGCGATCCCAGCGGCGAATGTCGCTCAGCGTATTCTCCGGCTCGGCCTCCGTCACCGGCGGCACACGCTGATACAGCTCGAAGCCGATGGGAATGCCGCAATCGTCCACGGTATGGAGAACGCCCCGATCGTCGACAGACACTTTGCGGTCCCGGCCAAGATCGGCGGCGATGCTGTCGAGATCGTCTTGCGTCTCCACGCCCCATATCACTTCGCGGGGACCGTTGCCGTCCACATAGGGCGGCGGGAGATCAGCGGCATCGGACGGATGGACTTCGACGATCGAGCCCTCCGGCACGCGGAACAGCGCGGACTGGCCGTTCCATTCCGGCTCGCCGAGACCGAAATCGGTGATGAACCTCACCGCTTCGGCAACATCGTCGACGCCGAAGCGTACCCGCTTGATGCCATTGATCGCCATCTGCGCTCCCTCCTCGAATATGCCGGCGCAGCCGCGCTAGGCGGGATTGCGGCCGACAAAGAATGCGGCATTCGGCTCCTTGGTCGGGTTGAGGCCCGCCGCCTCGGCGCCCCGGCGCAGCGTCGCCATATGCGCGTCGCTGACCTTCATAGTCGGATGCCGCAACGGCCCGCCGTTCATGCCATTCAGCCAGCCCTGGAACTTCCACATCATGCGATTGAGGAACAGCGTGCCGCCGACATAGGTGTTGAGGGAGGAATTCGCCGCGCGCGCCGGCTGGAGCTGCCAATAGAGCTTCATGGCAAGGTCCATGTCTCCGGCTTTTGCGGCCTTGAACATGCGCGGCATGACGTCCCCATAATATTCGAAATTGCTCGTGCCGCTGTACTGGAACTTCATCACCGACATCAGCGGGATGATGTCCTTTTCAAGCGGGGAGGAAATGACCACCTTGTGATTGAGCCGGCGATAGACGTCGAGCAGACCGCCGATCAGCGGCATCGCGCCTTCCGCTTTGATGGCGATGACATTCGGAATCTCATCGACCATGCGCTCCAGCATCTCGGGCGCGATATCGGCCGGATGCAGCCGCCCGAAATTCCACAACGGCACGGGAAACAGCATCACGCCGAGGTCGATGGCATCGCAATAAGCCTTGGTATAGTCGAAGACTTCCTGCTCATGCGTCGGATAGAAATTCGCCGGATAGGACAGCAGGACATAGTCCGCGCCGCCGGCCGTCGCGAGCCGCGTCGCCTCGATATTGTCTTCCAGCGTCCCGAAGGCGGCATGGACCACGAGATGAAGGCGGCCCTTCGCCTCGTCGGCGGCCCAGGCCGTGAACTGCCCGTATTCCTCCAGCGTGATCGCGACTTCCGACACCAGCAGCGTGCCCTCGAAGCCAAGCTCGATGGCGCGGCGAATGTCATGGCGAATCGCGGCTTCGTTCAGCCGCTTGAGATCGCTGGTGAAGGTGGGGATGGTGACATTCACGCATCCCTGCATGTTCTGGCGGCCCCAGGCGCGGGCTTCGTGTTTACGATATTGCGGCATCGAACTCTCCAGGGTGTAAGGCTTACGGGCGGCGCTCAGGCATCGGCTGGTTCGAACAGACGCGAGGCCGCGTTATCGTTACGGCGGGCGACACCGGGCAGGATGTGCCGCGCGAACAGGTCGAGCGTTTCCAGCGATTCCGCGAGGCTCAAATCTCCGAAGGCGAAACGAACGATCAGGTAATTGCTGCCCGAAACATCAAGCTGGGCATTCAGCGCGCGCGAGACCTGCTCCGGCGTGCCGGCGAGCGCATAGCCCTGGTGCACCGCCTCGTCGAAATTTTCAGGATAGGCCGTGAAGGCCGGAACGGCGTCGTGCTTGCGCCAGAGATACCAAAAATGGTCATGCCAGAGCTGATAGGCGCGGCGGCCGCGCGCCATGGCCTCGGCTTCCGTCGGCGCGATGGAAAGATAGCGGTTCATCCCCATCAGCGGGATCGCGTCCGGCGCACCGCCCGCGGCCGCCCATTCCTGCCGGTAACGATCCGTGATCGGGCGCATCCGCTCGGCAGGAAGATTGCAGACGATGTTGATGCCGGCGCGTGCGGTCCAGACCGCGCCCTGCGGCACTGTCACGCCATACCAGAACGGCGGATGCGGCACTTGCAGTGGCTTGAGCCCGAGGTCGACATTGTCGAATCGATAATGCGTGCCGGTGTGATTGATCGGCTGTCCCGATAGCCCCTGACGCAGCACGCTCAGGCTTTCCTCGAAGATCGCGCCGACCTCCTCCGGATTGGTTCCATAGTAGGACGTCTCAAACGGGGACGCGCCCTTGCCGATGCCGACCTGATAGCGCCCGCCGCTCAACTGATCGAGCATGCTGATTTCCTCGACGAGACGCAGCGGGTGATACAGCGGCAGCGGATAGACCAGCGGGCCGAATTTCAGGCGCCTGGTCCGCTGCGCCACCGCCGACAGGAAAATGCCCGGTGACGGCGATGACCCCAGCGGCGTCGCGTGATGCTCCGCGACATGATAGGCATAAATTCCGGCAGCGTCATATGCCTCGATCAGCCGGAGACGGTCCTCATAGTGCCGGTCGGCGGGAAGTCCCGACTGATCCATATGGTCGAAAACGCCAACCTTCACGCCAACCTCCCTTCCGGTTCCCGGCCGCGCGAGGCGCAGTCGTGCCGGGTCGATTGCCGAGCCCTAGCGCAGGCAAATTATCGATGTCAAATTAAATCATCGATTATTTCTGAATAATTGATTATCATAACGAAATGCACTAGAAGGCCGTGCTGGAGGCCCCCGATGACGATCGCCACGACACTGCTGACCCGGCTGCGCAACGACATTCTCACCGGCGCCATAGGGCCGGGCGAGAAGCTCAATCTCGACCGCGTGCGCACATCCTATGGCGTCAGCCTCAGTCCGCTGCGCGAGGCGCTGTCGCAGCTCGTCGCGGAACGGCTCGTGGAAGCCAACGAGAACCGCGGCTTCTGGACGGCTCAGGTGTCGCGCGAGAATGTCGAGGAGATTTTCTGGCTGCGCGGTACGCTCGAAGTGATGGCGCTGGAGCGCTCCATCGCGCTGGGCGACGATAGCTGGGAAGCGGACATCGTTTCGACCCTGCACCGCCTCGAAAAGCTGTCATATCTCAAGAGCCGCACCCAGGGCGTCCCGAACGAAGAATGGGAGCTGTGGCACCGCCGCTTCCACAACGCGCTGATCGGCGCGAGCCAGGCGCCCGTGCTGGTCCAGTTCTGCAACTCGCTGCACGATCATGCCGACCGCTATCGCCGGAATTTCCTCAAGGACATTCACCAGAGCCGTGATTCCCATCAGGAGCATCGCGAGATCAGCGCCGCAACGCTGAACCGCGACACGGCGCGCGCCTGCAGCCTGCTGCGCGAACATCTCGCCAGAACGGGGGCGGACATTCTGGCGGCCATGCCGCCCGCGCCGCCGGGCTGACCGGCCTTAGCCCCCGCCTACAATAACACCATCGGAGGAAACGTCATGCGGATCGCACGCATCTTGCAGCATCTCGGCCTGGCCTGTCTTGGCCTGGCCTGTCTTGGCCTGGCCTTTCATGCCTCGCCCGCTCTCTCACAGGCTTATCCCGCGCGCACGCTCCATTTCGTCAGCGCCTTCCCACCCGGCAGCGGCGCCGACATCATCGTGCGCTACTTCGCCGACAGGATCGGGACCCTGACCAGGCAGAGCATCGTGGTCGAGAACCGGACCGGCGCCAACGGCAATATCGCGCTGGAGCACACTCTGCGCTCCCCGCCCGACGGCTATACGATCTTCATCCACGCCGCCAACGCCATCGCGTCCAACAGCCATCTGATCAAGAACAACCGGATCGAGATGTCTCAGGTGCAGATCGCGGCCACCATCAACCAGCAAGGTTTCATGGTGGCGGTGGACCGCAACAGTCCCATCCAGTCGATCCAGGACCTGACCGCCCGGCTCAAGAGCGGCGGCGAGAAGGTGAGCTATGGCAGTTCCTCCAATCAGGGACTGATCGCCGGCTCGCTGCTCAACGAGATGGGCGGCTTCAACGCCGTCTTCGTCAATTATCGGACCAGCGCGGATTCGCTGAACGACCTCGCCAGCGGCGCGCTGGACTTCGCCTTTATCGATCCCGCCGCTGCGCTGGCGATGGAGCGGCAGGGACGCATCCGCATTCTGGCGGTCATGCTGGACCAGCGCCTGCCGTTCCGCCCCGACATTCCGACGCTCGCCGAAAACGGTTATCCGATCAGCATTGTCGGATGGTTCGCTGCGGTCGTTCCGGCCGCAACCCCGGCCGAGATCGTCGACCAGATCAATGGCTGGATGCGGACCATCATCGCCACGCCGGAGGCCGAGAAATTCCTGGCGGACACCGGCGCCGTACCCTGGACCAACACCCCGGCGGAGGGACAGGCCCGGCTGCTGAAGGATGTCGAGACCTGGCGGAGCTATATCCGCGCGGCGAAGCTCACCCCGCAGTGACAATGCTCCCGCGCATGAGAGCGCCGCGGAGTGCGGCCCCGGCATTGACGGCAGCAAGAGAGAGACGCAACAACGGCGGCGGATGATGATCGGACTCGCCGGCGATGCCGGCGAGAGCATCACGACGCCGGGTTTTCCAGGAGAAACCGCGACCGGACAAGCTCGGCAAATCTGCGCGCAGCGGCAGATCGGAATGAGTTTCTTGGCCAGAGAATGGCGGAGGTGCGCACCGGCGCGGGCTCGATCAACTGAATGGCTTTCCTGCCGTCCAGATTTCGCGGCAAGGCGCATTCCGGCACGATGGTCGCCACGTCCGCATGGGTGACGAGCCCCAGCATGATCTCGATGGAATTGGTCGTGCACATGACATTCGGGCGGATGTCGATCGAGCCGAAATAAGTATCGATCAGCCGCCGCGTCGAAAATCCCGATTCCAGAAGGACCAGCGCCTGGCTCTCCAGCTCCGACAGCCTCACGGATTTCCGCTGAAACAGTGCGCTCGACGGCCCCACGACCAGCAACAGCCGCTCCTCCAGCAGCGGCTCGACCTCCGTTCCTTCAAGCGAAGCCGGGGCAAATGCAATTCCGAGATCGAGATCCCCGGAGTGCAGGCCCTCCTCGATGCTCAAGCCGGTCAGCTCGCTCACCTCGACGCGGATGTTTCGGTGCTGGCTGACGAATGTGCCGAGAATCGGAGCCAGCAGCGTTTTACTGAAAGACTGGATAACGCCGATACGGAGTTCGCCTCGGGACAGCCCCTCAAGCTCGGCCAGCGCCAGATGCCCGGATTCAAGCTCCTGCACCGCGCGCATGCAGTATTTCTGAAGCACGGCGCCGGACCGCGTCAGCCGAATGCCCTTGCCTTTTCCCGGCCTGTCGAACAGCGGCGTGCCGATCTGTTCTTCCAGTTGGGCGATCTGGTGGGATAGTGTCGGCTGCGTCACGCAGAGCTGCCTTGCCGCGCTGGTGAAATTCAACGTCTCGGCGGCAGCGAGAAAATACTGAATCTGCCTGAGGCTGATCGCCGGCGGAAATCTGTGCATCGGAGCTTTGAAACAGTTGGGAGGCGGACGGTCCTGCCGCGCCATTCTAGTCTGCTTTTCTACTCCAAGTCTTCCGGCTTGAGTCTTTCCGCTGAAAGTTCAGCCCGTCTCATCCCGTTATGCTGCCAATGCGGAAGCGCCCGCCTGGGCCACCTGCCCGTCCTGATGGCCGGTCCCTCCGGATACACCGATCGCACCGACGAGCTGACCGTTCCGGATCAGGATAACGCCACCTTCGACGGGCACCACTCCTGCCAGAGACATGAACCGCTGCCCATTCGGCGACAGCAGCGCATCCTCGAACACCTTGGTGGCGCGCTTGTAGAGCGCAGCGCATCGCGCCTTGTCCTGCGCAACCTGAATGCCCGCCGCGATCGCGCCATCCATGCGCTCCAGATACAGCAGTTGACCGGCCGCATCCGTAACCGCAATGACCATCGGCACGCCGATGTCGGCCGCATGTGCCGCCGCCGCCGCCGCACAGGTCTTTGCCTCGACCAAGGTGATGGACATCCCATACCCGCCGGCAAAGGTCTGGGACGCAGGGCTGGATGCAGGTGCTGTGTTCATCTCAGAAATCCCAGATAAGATGGGTGCGCCCGATCATGCTCTAGGCCTTCGCCCCCAGCCGCGCAACGGCATTGGCGACCAGCGCGCGATGCTCGTCGGACGCATGAGCGAGCGCCTGGAAGGCGGCGGACATTTCCAGAATAGTCTCCAGCCGGGCGGTCTGCGCCTCTCGAATGAGGCGCTTCGCCATGCGCAACTGATGACCGGGATTCGCCGCGATCTGCCCGGCAAGGACGAAGGCCGCATCCATCAACTCGGCCGCCGGCACCACACGGGACACCAGCCCGCAAGCCAAAGCATCCGCCGCACTGATCGGCTCGCCGGTGAAGGTCATTTCGGCAGCCTTCGAGAGACCGACGATCCGCTGGAGGAACCAGGCGCCGCCATCCCCGGGAATGATGCCGAGCTTCACGAAGCTCTCGGCAAACACGGCCGTCTCGCTCGCAATTCTGATGTCGCACATGCAGGCGAGATCGAGGCCGGCGCCGATGGCCGGACCGTTGATCGCGGCAATGACCGGCACTTCCAGATGATGCAGCGCCAGAGGAATACGATGAATGCCCTCCTTATAGGCATAGCGCTCCTCAAGAGGAGGAATGGAGCCTGTTTCGGCACGCTCGTGCATCATCTTGATGTTGCCGCCGGCGCAGAAGGCCCGGCCCGCGCCGGTCAGGATCAGAACATGGATGGATTTGTCGGCCTGCACCTCACGGCACATGGATTCCAGGCCACCATATTCGCGATCCGACGACAGGATATTGCGGGTGTCCGGAGAGTTGAGTGTCGCCAGCGCGATCGCGCCCTTGCGCTCCAGGGTCACAAATTCGTTCATGTCTGCATCTCGCTGCGTCGGGAGTCGCAACCCGGCCTCAGGAATGCGCGGAGCCGTTGACCGGCCACCGAAGCCAGCCGCAGAGCGCCTCGCCAAGGATCAGCCGCTTCTGTGCATCGTTGAGAAACAGCATATGGCGGTTCACCAGCGCCACGGCCTGCGGGTAAGACACGCCGTATTTTCCGAGCATTCGGGAGATGTCCGTTCCCCAAAAACAGCGCTCCGCACCGAACGCCCTGACCAGACTTTCCACATGCGGCATCAGATTTTCGAACGGATAGGGCGCGGTCGAGAAACTCGGCAGGTTGGTCAGCTTCACCGAGATGTTAGGATGATTGGCCAGCGCCACGGTCGCCTCGACATAGGGCGCGACATCCTGATCGACGGTGTTTCCGAATATGCCGAGATGATCGATCGCGATCCTGAGTTTGGGATGCGTGGCGGCGATCTCCGCCACCTTGGCTTTCGCATGCGGAACGAGCAGCATCACGGCAATGTCATGCGCTTCCGCATACGGCCAGAACCAGTCCGCCGTTCCGTCAAGGATCCAGTCCCGTTCGCCCTCGAAGCTGAATGTCAGCCGAACGCCGGCGATCATCGGATTGCCACGCCATTGCTCCAATAGCGCACGGGCCTCGTCAGGGCGATTCACCGGAATGCGCGCCATGATGCGAAACCGGTCCGGATAGCGCGCGCAGGAATCCAAGCCGACGTCGAGACGATCATAATCCCATGTCGGGGGAACGATCACGGCGCGGTCGACCCCGCCCTCGTCCATCATCGCCACCAGCGCATCCGCGGTCAGGCTCGGCAGATGGCCCATATGCCGCAACCGGGCCTGCCCTCCGGGAACCCAGGGGCGCTCCGGGGTTTCATCGCCCCATATGTGTATCTGTGCATCAGCTATCATGTCTGACCTGATCGCGAACCGATTATGATTTGAAGCTCAGCGCCGCAGAACGGAGCGAAACTGATGGAAGAAACCCGACAGGATGAAGCCTTCGACGCAAAGGATACATGCCGGGCGCGGTTCGATGTGACGCTGATGAATCCGGCTGGGAGCATCGAGCCCCGGCCGTCACCCGCGCCACACCATGTCCTGTCCGGTTATTGCGGCTCGATCTTCGCGATCTTTGTGTATTCGCCCCAGAGCACAAGATCCTTGCGGAGCATATCCTCCAGTTCCGCCGGGCCACCCGGAGCCGCTTCCGCCGAGAAGCCAGCCACAAAGGCTTTAGTTTCCGGTAAGGCCGTGATCTGCTTGAACAAGCCGGCCAACTTGTCGATGACCGGTTGCGGCGTGTCTTTTGGAACAAAAACACCCCACCACGGCATGATCTCGACCCTGGGATAGCCGGCCTCACCCATAGTGGGAATATCAGGCAGAGATGCCGAACGCGCCGACGACGTCACCGCAAGAATCCGCACCTTGCCGGCCTTGGACTGGGCAACGGCGGTACCGGCATCAAGGAACGCAAAATCGATATGACCACCAATGAGGTCGTTCACCATTTCGCCGATGCCGCGATACAGCACGGAATCCATCTTGGCGCCAATGGCGTCCCGATAAAGTTCGGCCGCGATAGTCGCCGTATTGGTGTTCGACCCGTATAGCCCTTTGAGGGTCCCTTTCTTCAGAAGGTCCGTCAGCTTAGCGACCGAATCCGAACCCTTCTCCGCGTTGACGACAAGCGCGAATGTCGAGCGCGACAGCGAAGCGATCGGCGCAAAATCATTAATAGCGTCGAACGGAAGCGACTTGAAGAAATGCTTCGATCCCGCCTGTGTCGCAGCGGTGCCGAACAGCACCGTGTAACCATCCGGCTTGCTGCGGGCCACATACTCCACGCCGATGTTTCCTTGAGCCCCGCCACGATTCTCGACCACTACGGGCTTCCCCGCCAGCTGGCTGAGTTTGGCCGCGTAGTAGCGAACCTGCACATCGGCGCCACTACCGGGCGGGAACAGGCAGATCGCGCTGATTTCGCGAACCGGATAGTCCTGCGCGACAGCAGCGAATGGCAAAGACACCGCCAACGCTGCGATGCAGCCTATCGAATATTTCGATAAGTAACGCATTGCGCCTCCCATTTCTTTTCCTCTCTGGTCATCTCATTCATGACCGCGCAATCCGACGGCCATCGGTAGTGCTAAGAACCCGCGCAAGAATCCGCGATTGAATCTATTGTCCTTTGGCCGGCGCTCCGTGAGCATCATCGCCGGGACGATAACGAACTCGCGCCATGTTCTCGTCCACCTGCGAGGCCGGCATGAGGGACGCCGGCAGGTCGCCGCGCGCGATTTGCGCCTGCATCCGCTTCAGCCCGTCGATATCGAGCGCCAGCGGCGTACCGAGCCACATCGCATTGTAGGAATGATCGAAGATATCGTCGCCGGTGATCGCGTGGATAAGCACGCTCAACCCGCCTCTGTTCAAGGTGATCCATTCGATGAATTGCGCCAGATCTTCCTTCGGGAACTGAAAGCGGAACATCGGCGTCGGATGGATCGGATTCGCTTCATTCAGCCAGCGATAGTCCCAAATGCGGAACCGATCCTGCACATCTTCATTCAAGCCGATCGCAACGGGGCGCTGCTCCGGCAGAAAATAAATATGGCAATGCCAGCCAATGATCTGGCGCTCAGTCGGTGCGACTTCAGTCATAAGAGCTTCACCATCCAGAACCGAATGGCCGCACTCTATACAACCCGGGGGTTTGCCGAAAATGCTTTATCCCTATCAGGGCCATAGATAAACAATATGGGAAAACGAAACGGCGTATCCCGCTTCGGCCTCGAAAGGAGACCGCGCGCTCCCCGAATCTGCTCTATCGGAGGAATAGAAAAACGTTATTTCCCGCGGTGGTGCGCCCCCACTAGAACCGGCATCATAGTCTTTCAGCAGATATAGTCTGTCAGCAGATGCGGAGCATTCCATGAAAAACACCCCACTCTCGCATTTGCGCGTGCTCGACATGTCGCGCGTCCTGGCAGGGCCATGGGCAGGCCAGACTCTTGGAGATCTCGGCGCCGACGTGATCAAGATCGAACGCCCGGATATCGGCGACGATACCCGGAGCTGGGGTCCTCCCTATCTCACGGACGGCGAAGGCCATCCGACCACGGATGCGGCCTATTTTCTTTGCGCCAACCGCAACAAGCGCTCACTCGCGATCGACATCACCCATCCGGATGGTCAAGCCGCCATCAAGGCGCTCGCAGCCCGGTCCGATATCCTGATCGAGAATTTCAAAGTCGGCAATCTCGCCCGCTATGGGCTGGACTATGCCAGCCTCTCAGCTGTCAATCCTGGCCTCATCTATTGCTCGATCACGGGCTTCGGGCAGGCCGGACCTTATGCACAGCGCGCCGGATACGACCTGCTGGTGCAGGCCATGGGCGGCCTGATGAGCATCACGGGTGAAAAAGACGATGATGGCGGGCGGCCGCAGAAAGTCGGGGTGGCCATCACCGATATTTCGACGGGACTTTACGCCACCGTCGCCATTCTCGCGGCGGTGATTCAGCGCCAGAAGACAGGTGTCGGGCAACACATCGACCTGTCGCTCCTCGATGTTCAGGTGGCCACGCTCGCCAATCAAGCATCAAACTATCTCGTCTCGGGCCAGGCGCCCGGCCGCATGGGCAATGCACATCCGAACATCGTCCCCTATCAGGATTTTGCGACAGCGGATGGTCATATCATCATCGCGGTGGGAAATGATGCACAGTTTACCAAGCTGTGTCAGATCATGAACCTTCCGGATATTGCAGCCCGCGACAGCTTCCGAACGAACGACGAGCGTGTCCGCAACCGTCATGAGTTGATTCCGCTGCTGGACGAAGCCTTCAGGCAGCGCGGCACGTCGGAATGGGTTTCCCTCATGGAGACCGCCGGGATACCCTGCGGTCCCATCAATACCATGAAAGATGTGTTCCAGGATCCCCACATCAGAGCGCGGAATATCAATTTTGAACTTCCCCATGGCGCAGGCGGAGCAGCGCCGTCCGTTGCCAATCCGATCCGCTTCTCTGAAACGCCGATATCTTATCGGAACGCTCCTCCCCGCCACGGCGAGCATAGTCGGGAAATTCTCGAGCAGGTTCTGTGCCTGAGCCAAGCGGAAATCGAGCGGCTGGAGACGGCGGGCGTGGTGAAATCAGCCTAGCTCGAAACGCTACTTTCGACGCTACTTCCGTTTGCCTCACATGTTTGCGAGGGCTTGTCGTATTCGCAATCGGTTCGCGTAATGGCTGGCTGTATTCAGCGCCAGGTCGCTGCAACGATCAGCCATTGAGCAAACAAGCTCAGAGGTGCCATATATAATGCCATATATATCCGGCTATTTGCGGGCGAATGTCCACGCCGCCCACAACCACCCCGCGACCAGCAGGGTACCGCCGATGGGCGCTACCGCGCCCAGCCACCGCGGACCGTCAAGGGCGAGAAGATAGAGGGATGCCCCAAACAACCCGCCGCCCGCCAGCAAGGTCGCCGCCGCGCCGCGCATCCGCGCCATGAGCGCGAGAGCTCCAACTGCATGGATTAACTGATAGGAAGCACCTGTTTGCAGCCATTGCGCCGCCTGCGGGCTGGATGCGCCATGGGCGCCGAATGCGCCTGCCACAACGGCAAGCGCCGCCGACAGAGCCGCTAACAATCCGATCATTGCGGCGCTCCTTTCACAATGGAAACTCTCGTGAGAGCTTGCCTGCATGGCATCGATATTAACCGGCGGAGCTCACGCTACGGATACCACCGGATCGCAGCACTGTCTCGCGTATACCTTAATGCGCGTTGCCATAGCCTTGCTGCGAGCATGAGCGCGCCCCCGCGGGGCGCACCGGCCCGGTGCCGCTTTCGATGTTTACCGTTATGCTGGCGTCCCCTGTCGCGCGCCGCGCAGCGGCGCCGTGCGGCAGGCAGCTTTCAGAGAGATATCAGGGCTGAGGCGCCATGCTGAGAAGGAAGCTGCATTGTCAGCCCTGATCTCACCTCGGATCAACCGACGCCGCGTTCGTATTTGGGACGCGAGGCAGACTTTTGCCATCGCTTGCGGCTGTGCTTCAAGCCCAGCCCAGCCAACAGAGCCGCCATCCGGATTGGTGCGCCAATGCCCTCGACGACGGGCACGCCCAACTGCTCGCTCAGCCAATCCGGCTTCATAAGAACCGGGCATTGGGTAATACCGCCCGGGATGATCACATCAACGCCTTGCTGATCGATCAAGCGGCGCGCCGCCGACAGAAAAGTATCGATCATCTGGGTCTTGCGATCACTCATTTCATGCAGAACCACGCCCGAAGTGTCATAGCCCCCGACCTTGGACTCCAAACCATACAGGCGCGCGTGCATTCTCGCTTTCGGAATACCTTCTTCTGTATAGCAGACAATTCCCGAGCGATCCCCGAGTTGAGCAGCTACAAGCAATGCTGCTTCAAAAGGCGCGATTACCGGAATATCAACAAGCGATCGCGCACCCTCAACCCCCAGGTTCAGCATCCCGAGCGGCACGGCCGCGTCGTAACCCTCATCTTCAGCCTGACAAAACGCTGCATGGAAATAGGGCGCAGCCTGTTGCATTTCCGCCGGCGTAATCCCTTCAAAAGGTGTGAAGGGAATGGAAATAACGCCGACCTCAAGTCCGGGGGCTTCATAACTCTTTGCTGCTTCCTCTCGGATTTTTCGCTGCTCCGGCGGATAGTTTCCAAGGATAAACGCAACCCGCATCAGCTTCTCTCCCTATGAGTCTATCTAAGGTAACTTTTGATTTCCCGGCTATGACTATCAATCATCGCCGCTGTTCATCAAGAGCGGATGCTCTTTTCCGTCTTCAGCGCAAAGCCTAGCTTCATCGATATGTCAGCCGCTGCCTCGAGAACAATATTTTTGAGCCAGCGCTCCCCGCCATTCGCTTCTATGAAAGCGCGCGGCCCTGTGACCAGCAAGGCAGCTACTCCTTCGCCTGTCCTCCCGTGAAGCGGGGCTGCAAAGCTGACGACCCCGGGCAGATAAATCGAACCCTTGTAGACATATCCCTTTCGACGGTCGCTGCGCGCGGTCTTCAGCATCTCCGCAAACGATTGCGGGACATCCGCATCGCCGGCGTGGCGCACCAGCAGATGGAAGATGTTCTCCAATCGCTCGGGAGACTGATACGCCAGCAGAATGCGGCCCGAGGCCGAAGTGTGGGCGGGCGTGCGGGTACCGACATGAAGATTGGTCGCAAACTGGATTTGCGCCGACACCTGGTCGATATAGATCGTCTGCCATCCCTCCAGCATCGCGAGATGGACGCCAATTCTGGTTTGCCCGGCAACAGCCCTGATCACCGGCTGTGCGACGCGATGCAGTTCCAGAGACTGGATAAATTCGAAGCCGAACATCACAGCCTTGGACGTCAAGCGATATTGCATCGTGTGTTCGTCGCGCACGACATAGCCTTCCTGCTCGAGCGTATAGGCCAGTCGAAAGGCGGCCGAACGTGAAAGCCCAAGGCTGCCGGCCAACTCGCTGAGCGTCTGTGCCGGCCGCTCCCGCGTGAGTTGCCGCAGCATCTCCAATCCGCGCACCAGCCCCGGAACGATGTAACGCGGATCCGCCTTCAAAATCGAAGCACCACCGTTAGCTGCGCCATCGCCCTCACCCCTCGCGCTTGACAGATCCTAGCTTTGCAGTTTGTATATTAGACAAAGGTTTGATATGTCAAACACTCGGGATGAAACAGGGCTGACTGAGCAGGTGGCGGCATTTGCCGCCGGGCTGCGCCATGTGGCTCTTCCTGACGATCTCGTTGCCATCGCTGCCGACGGCTTCACGGACTGTCTCGGCGTCATGATTGCCGGGCGCGACAATGCGGCGGTGAGCATTGTCGAACACGCGCTGATCCCACCGGAAGGACCATCCGAGGCGCGCATCATCAGCAGCGGCCGCCGCGTCAGCGCGCCGCATGCCGCTCTGGTCAATGGCGTCGCGGCGCACGCCCTCGACTACGACGATTCAGCATTCGGCTCGCACCCGAGCGCGGTGCTCGTCCCCGCCATCCTGGCGGAAGCGGAGGCATTATCCCGGAAGGGCCCGGCCATGCTTGCCGCTTATATCGCCGGCTATGAAAGCTGGGCCGAACTCGCGTCACGCGAGACCGACCAACTTCATCTGAAGGGCTGGCATCCCACATCGGTCCTCGGCGTGGTGGCGTCCGCGATTGCCGCATCCGTGCTGCACCAGCTCGATGCACAGCAGACTGCCCACGCGATCGGAATCGCTGCGTCCTCGTCATGCGGCCTCATGGCCAATTTCGGCTCGATGACGAAAGCCTTGCAGGTCGGCCGTGCGGCCCAGATCGGTGTGGAGGCTGCGCGGCTCGCCGCAGCGGGATTGACCGCTACCGCCGGGATCCTGGAGCAACCAAACGGCTTCCTGCACACTTACTCGCCGAAGGGTCGGGTCGACACCGCGCGCGCGCCGCGCATGGGCATCGACTGGCACATGCGTCGCCACGGCCTCAATATCAAGCTCTACCCTATGTGCTACGGCACGCATCGATATCTCGATGCCATGCTCGATACAGTTGCTGCCGAGGCGGTTGCCCCGTCGTCCATCGCCGCGGTCGATGTCTGGCTGAACGCCGCCACCACCAGGCTGCTCAGCCAGCACCGGCCGACCACTGCGACACAGGCGCGGTTCAGCATCGAGTTCGCGGTTGCCGCAGCATCGATCGCGCGCCGTTGCAGTTTGCACGAGTTGACCGACGATTTCGTCAATCGCCCCGACGTTCAGGCCATGATCGCCCGCGTCCGCATCCATCCGCTCGATGTGCCGGATGACGGTTCGCTCTCCGGGCCGCCCGCGCGGCTCGCCATCTCGCTGCACGATGGTCGAACGATCGACGCCGCTCCGGTCGCCTTCGCACGTGGCCATTTCAAACGGGCCGCCACGCGGCAACAGTTGCGCGAAAAATTCGAGGACTGCGCATCGCCTCACATGGGCTCGCAGACAGGGGGTTTATTCGATGCTCTGCAACGGCTGAGCGAGGTAGGCGACGCCAACGACCTTCCGCTCTCGTCGGCAGGGATCGTGACAGCAGGGTCAGGACAGGCACGTATGGCGCGGATCGGCATATCGTGACCGCCCATCGACCGGACGTGCCAATACGTAACGCGGCGAACTATTCCATGAAAGGAGTTTTGCTTCCGTTGGCCCAGGATCAGGGCATCCAGCTTCCGATCTTTCGGCCCCGCGCAGAACATCCCGCTATCGACATCTCGACATTGAGCGGCGGTCGCGCGATGGGCGTCCGTCCCGCATTCTTCCGATCCCGATCAACCTGATGACGACCGATCACGACAGACGCATACGAGGGCTCCGATGACCGAAAAAGACGCCATCCTGATGGTCGAGACGGTCAACAAAGTCTGTCGCCTGACCTTGAACCGCCCCGAGCGACGCAACGCATTGTCGCGCGATCTCAGCCAGGCGATCCGTCATGCGGTGCTGCGCGCGGATGCCGATCCCGACGTTGCGCTGATCACAGTGACCGGCGCCGGCGACGCATTCTGCGCGGGAGCTGACCTGAAGGCAGCAAGCGAGGGCGACCAGAAGGGCATCCCTTTCCGTGGGCCCTTGCATGAGGCGGAGCGGAGCATCTGCGAGGTTTTCATCAATTCCCGCAAGCCATCACTGGCGATCGTCAACGGCCCCGCCGTGGCCGGCGGCTGCGAACTCGCGTTGTCGTGCGATATGCGTATCGCCGCAGACGACACGTTCCTCCAGTTGCCTGAAGCGCGACGTGGCATGGGAGCGCATTTCGCGTCCGTGGCGCTGCCGCAAATGGTACCGTCCGGTATCGCGATGGAATGGCTTTATACAGGCCGGCGGATTCCGGTCGAGGAAGCAGCGCGGTGGGGCCTGATCAACCAGCTCGTTCCGCGAACCGAACTCGCTGAGAGAGCGGAAGCATTTGCGGCGGAGATCGTCGCCTCGGCGCCACTATCGCTGATCCGTCTCAAACTCACGTTCCGGAAGTCGCAAGGGCTGCCGCTTCAGACCGGCCTCCGGCTGGATACGGGACCGGACCCCTATGCGTCCGAAGACCGCAAGGAAGGCGCGCGAGCGTTTCTGGAACGCCGTGCGCCGGTATGGACCGGCCGCTGACAGCATCAGGACCGACACAGTCATGACCCTGAGCGAGGACCTTCGACCGCTCTTCCAGCCACGGCATGTCGCAGTGATCGGCGCATCGCGCACGCCCGGACGCACCGGCTATAACGTCGTGTCGAACCTGCTCGCCTGTGGCTTTTCAGGGCGCATTTCGCCGATCAACCCAGCCGGCGGCGATGTGCTCGGAATCCCCTGCTACGCCTCGTTGCGCGCCGCGCCGCGCGACATCGATTGCGCGATGATGGTCATCCCGGCCGATGGCGCGGTGGCGGCCATGACGGATTGCGCCGAGGCGGGTGTTCGCTCCGTCATCATCGGCGCGTCGGGCTTTGCCGAGATCGCGACCGAGGCGGGCCGCCAGCGTCAGGATGACATCGCGCGGATCGCGCGTGAGAGCGGCATCCGCGTCATTGGGCCTAACACCAACGGCATCTACAACGCGACCGATGGCATATCGCTGGGCTTCAACGCCGAGCATGCGGACCGCATTCCGCCCGGCAACATCTCGTTCGTTTCGCACAGCGGCGCCCTGTTCGGCGGCACCGTCCGCACGTTGCGGCGGCTCGGGCTGGGTTTCTCGAAATTCGTGACGGTCGGCAACGAGAGCGATCTCACGATACTGGATATCCTCGAATACCTGATCCAAGACCCGGCAACCCGCGTCATCGGAATGATCGTCGAGGGCCTGTCGGACGGCCCCCGGCTGCGGATGCTGGCGAGCCGCGCCGCCGCGGAGGAAAAGGCGATCGTCGCCTTGAAGGTCGGGCGCTCGGCCGTCGGCGCCGGCGCCGCCTTGGCGCATTCGAGCCGCCTTGCCGGCAAAGCGCGGGCTTTTGACGCACTGTTTCACGCCAGCGGGATCGCCAGCGTGCGCTCGATTGAAGCACTCGCGAGCGGATGCGCGCTGCTGGCGAGTCGTGACAGTCGGGCGACGGTGGGCGACCAGTCGCTGGTCTGTGTGACGACCTCGGGCGCCGGCGGAGCACTTCTTGCCGATCATGCGGCCGAACGTGGAATCGTATTGGCCGGCAATGCTCAGGGCGAATGGGAGAGCGCTGCGGCGGAACGCATTGCAGCGATCCCGCGCAGCGGCCATCTGCGCAACCCCATCGATCTCGGTTCGCTCACCGCGCACTGGCATCGCGCGACCGATGTGATGGGGGTGCTTGAGGATGAAGGGATCGGCGGCCCCCTGGCGATCTTCGCGCATGGCGCGGCGCGGCCGGAGCTGGGCCAGCAGCTCATCGAGGTTGCCGCCGCGCGCAAAGCCCGCGCCGGCTCTCTGGTTGTCGTCATCGCTCCCGGGGGGCTCAGCGACGATGTCGAGGCGAGCTATCGAGCACACGGCATCCCCGTCTTCGCGGATATTGCGACCGGAATGGACAGCCTGGCGTGCCACTATGCCACCCTGCCCGCTTCGCGGATCGACGCCTCGGTGGCGGTGCCTGACGCGCCGACCCCGTTGACCGAGGAGGAGCAACGGCTCACCCGCCGCGGTCTCTGGCCGGAAATCGAAAGCACCGCGCTGCTGCGCCGTGCCGGGATTCCGATGGTGGACAGCCGAACCGTCATGTCGATTCAAGCCGCCGAAGCGGCGGCCGGCGAGTTCGGGTTCCCAGTCGTCATCAAGGCCATTGCACCCGACGTCGCGCACAAGAACGACAGGGGCTTCGTCGTCGTCGGCATCCACGACCTTCCCGCGTTGCGCTGCCAGTATGAGGAGTTGCGTGGCCGCATCCTCGCGGCCGGCTATGGCGACGACCTCCCCGTCATCATGCAACCGATGCTGCCGGCGAAAGCCGAGATCATCCTGGGCGTCAGCGAGGAGCCGGGGCTCGGCCATTTCCTGGTTTTCGGCCTTGGCGGCACTTTTACTGAAGTGTTCGACCAGGCGGCATTGCTGCCGATCCCAAGCAGCCGCGAAGCAATCAGGTCCGGCATCTCTGCGACGGCTGTAGGCCGCATGTTCGCAGCGCGCAACACTGCGCGCGGTCCGGTGACCGATCAGATCATCGATGCGTTGCTGGCCCTTCAGGCCATCGCGATCCAGCACCGTGAGTGGATCACGTCGATTGAAATCAATCCGCTGCTGATCACCGATAATGGATGTTTCGGCGTCGACGGCCTGATCGTAACCCGCCCGCCCTCGCCTACACACGACGCAAAGGCCAGTAGCCGGATTCAAACCATCGGGGGAATCTGAATGCCTAGCTTGCCGGGCTTCGTCCATATCTTTGAAGAAGGTCCACGCGAAGGCTTCCAGATCGAGAAGGGCCCGATCTCGACTGCGCGCAAAATCGAGTTCATCGACGCGCTTGCACGAACCGGCCTGAAGCACATCATCACCGTATCCTTCGTGAATCCGAAGCTCGTTCCCGGCATGGCCGATGCTGAGGACGTGATCGCCGGCCTGACGATGCAGCCTGGCGTGACTTACACGGGCCTCTGGTTGAACGAACAGGGCCTGCATCGGGCCATCGCCACCGGGCGGCTCACGCTTTTCGGCTCGCTATCCGCATCGACATCGCCGCGCTTCCTCAAGCGCAACCAGAACCGCACGCCGGAAGAGCACATGGCGGCGCAGGACTCGATCCTTGAGCTCTACAAGGCGAAGAACATTCCGATCGATCGCGCCATCATCGCCGCAGCGTTCGGCTCCAATTTCGATGGCGATGTCACCGAAAGTGCGGTGGTCGCGCTGGTGCGGCAGCTTGTCGACCAGGCCGACCGGCACGGCTTGCGGCTGAAATCGGTGGTGCTGGCCGACACGATGGCCTGGGGGACGCCATTGGCCGTCAAGCGCACGGTGGGTGCCGTTCAGGACGGATTTCCCGAGCTTGATATCGTGCTTCACCTGCACGACACCCGGGGCATGGGCATCGCCAATGCCTTTGCCGGCCTGGAGATGGGCGTCTCGAAATTCGACTCGTCCGTTGCCGGACTCGGCGGCTGCCCGTTCGCCGGCCATGCGGGCGCAGCTGGCAATGTCTGCACCGAAGACCTCGTGTTCATGTGTCACGAAATGGGAGTCGAGACCGGCGTTGATCTGGAACAACTGATCGAATGCGCGCGACTCGCCGAGGATGTCGTCGGCCATCCATTGCCCGGATCGGTTATGCGCGGCGGCAGCCTGAAGAAACTGCGCGAGGCCCTCACGCAGGCTGCGTGAGGGCCTCAAACCCATCATCTGGAGACAGTTGTAAAATTGGTCATCGCCAAACACACTAAAGATGCGGACCCAGAATCCAGACAAGTCTTCTTGTTGCCGGATCCTGGATACCGCTCCGCCCAGCGGAAGTTGCGGGCGACGTTCTTCAGCAAGCTGCCGGGCTCAGCCCTGCGGCTTGATGTTGGCGATCTTGATCAACTCGCCCCAATCCTTCGACGTTTTGACCAACAGGGCCTGCGCCTCGTCCGGCGATGTCATGAAGGGATCGGAGCCTGCTCCGTGGAGAAACGTGCGCGCCTCCGGAGTAGACACGATCTTCCGGAACCATTCGTTGAGCTTATCGACGATCGGCCGCGGCGTTGCCGCCGGCACAGTCACCGCGGTCCATCCGGTAAGGTCGAGCGGAATACCCTGCTCCATCAGCGTGGGTATGTCGGGCATGGCTTGCAGGCGCTCGCCCGTGCTGATCGCAAGAATTCGCATCTTTCCGTTACGTTGCTGCGCCAGGGACACCACCGGATCGAGAACCGCGAAATCCACTGCGCCGCTCATCATGTCATTAATCGTGTCATTGCTCGTTCTGTAATTGACCTCGACGGTCTCAAGTCCGGCGCTCTTCTTGTAGAATTCACCGACTACGGTGCCGTTCGGTGCAGCGGATGCATAACTGCCAGCGCTACCCTTTGCTTTCATCGCGGCAGTCAGCTCAGCCATGTTATGGATCGGCTTTCGAGCATCGACCAGCACCATGAAGCCTTGCCGCCCCATCGTCGCGGCCACCTGGAAAGCCTTCGTGACGTCGACCGGCGGCTTGGCCAGGAGATGCATGGCGGAGGCTGCACCGCTCCCTGCGCTGAGCAGCGTATATCCGTCCGGCTTGGCGCGCGCGACGTATTCCGTGGCAATCGCGTTCTGGGCGCCAGGCTTGTTGTCGATCACGACATTCTGGCCCGACAGCGGCCGCAGCTTTTCAGCGAAAAATCGAACCAGCACGTCCGCGCCGCTGCCGGGCGGATAACCAACGACATAATGGATATCTTGAGATGGGTAGGATTGCGCTGCCAAGTTGCCGCAGGACGCGCAGAGCGCAGCCACTCCTGCAGAAAGATACCAGAGACCAATCCATATTTCGCGGGGCAAATAGGACGCCACTTCAACCTCCCATGATCGTCAATTTATAGATGACTTAGTCACATAAATACCGCCGATCGCCTATAAGGTCAATTCAAAATGCAGCTATAAATATATGCATGCAGCATGAGGGTAATATCCTCCTCAACAAACAAACGCTCGAAGATCGATACCGGAAGTTGGACGGCTACTTATGAATACAGACTACGACTACATCATCGTTGGCGCGGGATCGGCCGGCTGCGTACTCGCCAACCGGCTGAGCGAGGATCCAGAAGTGCGCGTGCTGCTGCTGGAGGCTGGAGGCTGGGATTACAACCCGCTGATCCACATTCCGATCGGCGTCGGCATGATGAGCAAGCATAACATGCACGACTGGGGGTATAAGAGCGAGCCGGAGCCCAACGCGGCCGGCCGCCGCATCGGTGCGCGGCGCGGCAAGGTGCTCGGCGGCTGCTCTTCCATCAACATCACGGGCTTTACCCGCGGCGATCGCGGCGATTACGATCGCTGGGCGCAGAAGGGCGCACTCGGCTGGTCCTATGCCGACGTGCTGCCTTACTTCAAGCGGATCGAGACCTGGGTGGGCGGCGAGAGCGAGCATCGCGGCGGCTCCGGTCCGGTCGGCGTGCAACGCGCCGTCAAGTTCGATCCGATCTATGACGCCTGGCTCGAAGCCGGCCGTACCGCGGGCTACAAGGTCATCGAGGACAACAGCGCGGGGGATACCGAAGGTTTCGCGCCCAGCCAGTATTCGATCCGCGACGGCCGCCGCTGCTCGGCATCGACCGCGTTCCTCAAACCGGTGCTCAGCCGCAAGAACCTCACGCTCAAGACCAAGGTGCTGGTGACACGCATCCTGTTCGAGGGATCGCGCGTCGTTGGCGTCGAGTTCGAGGAGACGGGCACGTTGACGAGTGCCCGCGCAGCGCGGGAGGTGATCGTTTCTTGCGGCGCCTACAATTCACCGCATCTGCTGATGCTGTCCGGTATCGGCCCTGCCGACCATCTGCGCGAACACGGCATCGCCGTGAAGGCCGATCTGCCGGTCGGCTTCAATCTACAAGAGCATTGGGCGGCAACTGTTCTCTACGCCCGCAAGACGCCGGGGCCGTTCAACAACCTGATGCGGTTCGACCGCATGGCGCGTGCCATGGTTCAGGCGCAGTTGTTCGGCACGGGCCCGGCCACGTCGATTCCGAGCGGCACGCTGGCCTTCATCAAGACACGGCCGGAACTCGCCGTGCCTGACATCGAATTCATGTTCCCCAATTCGCCGACAAAGCCGGGCATGTGGTTCCCGGGCATCCGCGCGCGCTACAACGATGCTTTCGGTATTCGCCCGGCACTGATGCACCCAGAGAGCCGGGGGCGCATCATGCTGCGTTCAGCCGATCCACGAGCCCTCGCACGCATTCATTTCAACCCATTCTCGGCTCCGAATGACCTGCCTACGCTGCGCGAAGGCGTGCGCCGCGGCCGCGACATCGTCATGCAGAAGGCGATGGACGAGTTCCGCGGCCCCGAACTCGAACCGGGGCCGGAGGTGCAGAGCGACCAGGCCATCGACGACTTCATTCGCCGCACCACCACAACGGTGAGCCATCCGGCCGGCACCTGTCAAATGGGCACCGGTCCCGACACCGTGCTCGATCCGCAGCTGCGCGTCCGCGGAGTCGAGGGGCTGCGCGTGATCGACGCTTCCGCAATGCCGGACATGGTGACCGCGCACATCAACGCCTGCGTCATGATGATCGCGGAGAAAGGCGCCGACATGATCCGGGGCAAGAGTGCGATGGCGGAGGCCGCCTAGAATATTTTCAGATATTCTCAAGTCACGACAAGCCAGCGCTCCGAGCTAGCTCTGCCTATTTCGGATGCGATGGGGACAATAACTATCGTTCGTTATGTCTTAGCCCCAGTTCAACTGTCAGAAGTGACAGTTGAACTGGGAACACCATGCCTTGGATGGCTGGAATACCCGCTATTCGCCTAACCAGTTCGACCTCATATGAGCCGGACATTGACTGATATCACTCGCGACAATCACAGCAACGCTTGCTGGTTGATCAAGTGGCATGCCACCGCCAGATAAAGAAGCGTTCATCGGAATTTCGCGGCTGTTTCATCGGCACGGCCTCGCGAGAAACGTCTTGATTTCCCCCTCCACTGCTCGCTTGACTTGTATGACAAAGTCATATTTTATTGATGGACGACTTGATAGTTTCGGTACGGTCTCTCGACGATATTCGAGGTGATGACGTCGATGCCGTAACCGCGAAAATGTCTTTCCGGCGACTTGAGGTCATTCAAGCTATGCCTCACTAGGCGTCGACATACAAAGCCGCAGCCATGCGGATCAAAGTCGTGTAAAATATGGGGAGGAAGTCATGACTTGCATTGCAAGAAAAATATTGGCTGCGATTTTCCTTATCGCAATTTGGTCAATGGCTGCCGAACGGGCTTCCGCATCTGACGACTTCCCTAATCGCACTATCACGCTGGTCTGTGGCCACCCTGCGGGCAGCGGCGCAGACGTCATCGTTCGTTATCTCGCCGAGCAACTTGCCAAGAAGGTGCCGGTGACGGTCATCGTCGAAAATAAGCCAGGCGCATCCGGCAACATCGCGACCGAGTTTGTCGTGCGATCCAAGCCCGACGGTCATATGATTCTGGTACATGGCCCGAACACCATCGCGACGAATCTGCACAGTCTGAAAAATCCACCTTTCAAGGTTCAGGATATCCAGATCGTATCGAACGTCCAGAGTCAGGCATTCATGATCGCCGTCGCGCCGAACAATCCGGTGAAGACCCTGCCTGAACTCACGGCGCTGATGAAGAAGAAGAACGGACAGAGCAGCTATGGCGTGTCGAACTCCTTCGCGCAGATCATCGGCGAGCTTTATCGAGCCCGGATGGGCCTTGCCGTAAATATCGTCCAGTATCGGACCGACTCGCAGTTCATCAACGATCTCAACAGCGGCTCGCTCGACTATGCGGTGGTGAACCCTGCCTTCGGCATGTCGCAGGAGCGTGAAGGCCGTCTGCGCCTCCTCGGGATCTCGTCCAGCGAGCGGATGCCGACCAGCCCGAACGTGCCGACCATGCAGGAAGGCGGCGTGCCGGATCTGGACATCCGGAGCTGGTTCTCGACCATTGTGCCCGCGGCGACCCCGCGCCCGATCGTCGACAAGCTGAACAAGCTGTTCAACGAAATTCTCGCAACCGAGGAGACGCGGAAGTTCATGGCTCCGATCGGCGGCGTTCCCTTCATCGTCTCTCCCGATCAGGGGCAGGCGATGTATCTGAAGACATATGAGGACTACCGGACCTATGTAAAGCAGGCTGGAATCACTGAGAACTGAGTCTCGGACGTGCCTCGTCCGGAGCCGGCGTCGTCGAGCTCGCACGACGCGCCGCTACGGGCGGACTGCACGGTTGGCTCAGGCCGGCTCTGGAAGCACGAACCAGCGCGGCGCAGCGAGGCCGCGCCGCGTTATTCCCGGCGGGGCTAACGACAGCAGCTCCCCAGGATCATGAGAAGGAATTGAGCGATGGATGTGGCCGCCCAAGTCATCGATGTCAGGAATCCGCGAACCGGCAAGGTAGACTTCAGCTTCACTGCCGCCACGCCGGAAGATGTCCGGCGTAAGGCGCTGGAGCTGCGGCAGGGGCAGACGGTCTGGGGGGCACTGCCGCTGGAGGAGCGCCTCGCGCTGATGCGCAAATGGGCCGACAGTCTGGACGCTCATTGCGCGGCTATCATCGCCGCGGATTCCATCGATACCGGTTATGGCCAGATCTCGCGGACCGCGCCGCCGCTGCTCGCGCCA
>DATMEW010000119.1:0-11868 GCA_035556495.1 Xanthobacteraceae bacterium
CCTTCGCCGCCAACGGCACGCTCTATCGCGGCTCCAAGCCGGTGATGTGGAGCGTGGTGGAAAAGACCGCGCTGGCGGAAGCCGAAGTGGAATACGAGGACCACACCTCGGACACGGTGTGGGTGAAGTTTCCGGTGACGAACGGCGCGGGCGACCTAACGCAAGCCTCCGTCGTCATCTGGACCACGACGCCATGGACGCTGCCGGGCAACCGCGCGATCTCCTTCTCGTCGAGGATCGCCTATGGCCTTTACAAGGTGACGGACGCTGCGCCGGGCAACTGGGCGAAATTCGGCGACCTTCTGATCCTTGCCGACAATCTCGCCGGCGACGTGTTCAAACAGGCCAAGGTGATGGCCTATGACCGCATCGCGGACGTGCCCGCAAGCGTGCTCGCCGGCATGGTCTGTGACCATCCGCTCAAGGGTCTTGCCGGCGGTTATCAGTTCGCGGTGCCGCTGCTCGATGGCGACCATGTCACCGACGATGCCGGCACCGGCTTCGTGCATACCGCGCCCGGCCATGGCCGCGAGGACTTCGACATCTGGATGGCGAATGCCCGCGCGCTGGAAGCGCGCGGTATCTCATCGGCCATCCCCTATACCGTGGACGAGAACGGCGCGCTGACCGCGCAGGCCCCCGGCTTCACTGGCAAGCGCGTGCTGACCGACGATGGCGCCAAGGGCGACGCCAACGACGCCGTCATCAAGGCGCTGGTCGAGGCCGGCACCATCATCGCCCGCAGCCGCCTCAAGCACCAGTATCCGCATTCGTGGCGCTCCAAGAAGCCGGTGATCTACCGCAACACGCCGCAATGGTTCATCGCCATGGACAAGCCCATCGAGGCCGCGTCGGGATCGTCCGCCGCCGCCACGCAGGCCGCGGCAACCGGTCCCGGCCATAACGGCGGCGACACGCTGCGCGAGCGCGCGCTGGCCGCGATCAAGGTCACGCGCTGGGTGCCGGCGCAGGGCGAGAACCGCATCACCGGCATGATCGCCTCGCGGCCGGACTGGGTGATCTCCCGCCAGCGCGCCTGGGGCGTGCCCATCGCCGTGTTCGTGCGCGAGACCGGCGACGGCTCCGTGGAAATCCTGCGCGACGAGGCGATAAATAACCGCATCGCGGACGCCTTCGAGCAGGAGGGCGCGGACGCCTGGTACAAGGACGGCGCGCGCGAGCGCTTCCTCGGCAGCCGCGCCAATGAAGCCTGGACCAAGGTGGACGACATTCTCGACGTCTGGTTCGATTCAGGCTCCACGCACGCCTTCGTGCTGGAAGATGCCGAACACTTCCCCTCGCTCGCCGGCATCCGCCGCAGGGCCGACGGCGGCGACGATCAGGTGATGTATCTGGAAGGGTCGGACCAGCATCGCGGCTGGTTCCATTCCTCGCTGCTGGAGTCCTGCGGCACGCGCGGGCGCGCGCCTTATGACGTGGTGCTGACCCACGGCTTCGTGCTCGACGAGAACGGGCGCAAGATGTCGAAGTCCCTCGGCAACGTGGTCGCGCCGCAGGACGTCATCAAACAGTCCGGCGCGGATATCCTGCGCATGTGGGTCTGCGCTTCCGACTATGCGGACGACCTGCGCATCGGCCCGGAAATCCTCAAGACCACGGCGGAGACCTACCGCAAGCTGCGCAACACCATCCGCTGGATGCTGGGCTCGCTGGCGCATTTCAACGAAAGCGAGCGGATCGCGCCCAAGGACATGCCGGAACTTGAGCGGCTGATGCTGCACCGGCTCGCCGAGGTCGGCGAGACCGTGCGGCAGGCTTATGACGAGTTCGATTACAAGAAGATCTTCGCGACGCTCAGCGCCTTCATGACCGGGGACCTGTCGGCCTTTTATTTCGATATCCGCAAGGACACGCTCTATTGCGACCCGTATTCGTCGCGGACCCGCAAGGCGAGCCTGACGGTCATCGATCATCTGTTCAACTGCACGGTGACGTGGCTCGCGCCGATGCTGTGTTTCACTGCGGAGGAAGCCTGGCTCGCGCGCCATGGCGAGGCCAAAGGCTCGGTCCATCTCCAGCCGTTCGGCGAAGCCGATGCCGCATGGCGCAATGAGGCGCTGGCGGAGAAGTGGCGCAAGGTGCGGCTGGTTCGCCGCGTCGTCACCGGCGCGCTGGAGCTGGAACGCGCGGGCAAGCGCATCGGCTCCTCGCTGGAGGCGGCTCCCATCGTCCATATCGCGGATGCCGATCTGTTCGCCGCGCTGGTGGATATCGATCTCGCGGAAGTCTGCATCACCTCGGCCGCGACCATGGTGCAGGGCGACGGCCCGGCCGACGCCTTCCGGCTGTCGGAAGCGCCCGGCATCGCCGTGGTGCCGCATCCGGCCGAGGGTCGCAAATGCGCCCGGTCGTGGAAGATTTCCCCGGCGGTCGGGTCCGATCCGCAATATCCCGACCTCACGCCCCGTGACGCCCAGGCGATGCGGGAATGGGATGCGCGGCGCATCGCCGCGGAATAGGCTCCGAATGCAGCGCCTCTCGCCCTACCTATGGGGACCATACAGCGGCTTCGGCCTCGCCGTGGCCGTCGCTGGAATCGCCCTTGATCAGGCCGTGAAGCTCTGGCTGGTGTTCGGCTTTGAGCTGGACATGAAGGGCCGTGTGCCGGTGCTGCCCTTCTTCGACCTGATCCTCGCCTGGAACAAGGGCATCAGCTACGGCCTGTTCCAGCAGGACGGCGCGTTCGGGCGCTGGTTCCTCACCGGAATCAAGGTCTTGGCTGTGGTCCTGCTGTGGGGCTGGCTGGCCCGCACGACCACGCGGCGGACCGCCACGGCGCTCGGCCTCATCATCGCCGGGGCCGTCGGCAACGCCATCGACCGGGTGCTGCACGGGGCCGTGGTGGATTTCGCGCTGCTGCATATCACCACCGCCACCTGGCGGTTCAACTGGTATGTCTTCAACCTGGCGGATGTGGCGATCGTTGCCGGAGTGGCCATCCTGCTGTATGAATCCCTGATCGGCGACAGCGCCGCAAAAGCGCCCTGATCCTCGGCGAAGGAACCCGTGGGGCGCGGTCGGCAGAGGTCGGCAAGATAGAGGCCGGCAAAACCGGTATCACCAGCAGCGGGACTGTTCATGCGTCGCATCGCCTTTTCGCAGATCGAGATTCAGGCACCGCGCATCCGGCGCGCCGTTCTGGCCATCGCCCTCGCCGCAGCCGTTCCGGCCCTGGCCGGACTCGCCGCCGGGCCGGCCAACGCCCAGGCCCATTCGGAGGAAGACGACACCTTCGAGCAGGGTCTCATCCGCCAGTTCATGCGCGGCCTCGGCCTCAAGGACAGCGCCGGCAACGGCATCCAGTATCGCGAGCGCGCGCCGCTGGTGCTGCCGTCCTCAACCGAGCTGCCGCCGCCGGAAACCACGTCCGCGGCATCCCAGGCCGCCAACTGGCCGGTGGACCAGGACGCCCGCCGCCGCGCGGAAGTGCGCCGCAACACGCCGAAGCGGCGCGGGCCGCAGGAGGCCATGGAAGCCGAGATGCGGCCGCTGCCCCAGTCCGAGATCGACAAGGGCCGCGTCGCCGCGACGCGCACGCCCACATCGTCCGTCCCCCAGGTTGAGGGCGATCGGGTCAAGCCCTCCGAACTGGGTTACAGCGGCGGCCTGTTCGGCAATTTCTTCGGCAAGCTCGGGCCGCAGAAGGAAGAACAGGCCGTGTTCCGCGGCGAGCCAACCCGGCAGAGCCTGACCATGCCGCCCGCCGGCTACCTGACGCCTTCGCCCGCGCAGCCTTACGGCACCGGCGCGGCCGTCGATCCCAATGCGCGCGCGAATGCCGCCCTGCGCGACCGCGCCGCCGGCGACATCCAGTATCCGCAATAAGGCGAGCGTCCCGCCCCACCCGATTCTCACGCACAGGCGAGCGTTCGATGCAGCTTCTCCGAACAGGGTTCCCCCTGCCGCTTCACCGGCGCCGGCGGGGCGGCCCGGTCGCATCCCTCGTCGCGCTCGCCATGCTGGCCATGGTCGCATTCGGCACGGCAGGCCGCGCGCTGGCGGCCGGACCGGAGATCACCCATTACACGCTGCCGAACGGCCTTGAGGTCGTCATCATTCCGGACCGGCGCGCCCCGGTCGTCACCCATATGGTGTGGTATCGGGTCGGCGCAGCGGACGAGACGCCGGGCAAATCCGGCCTCGCTCATTTCCTCGAACACCTGCTGTTCAAGGGCACGACGAAATTCCCCGATGCGACTTTCTCCAACACCGTCGCGTCGCTGGGCGGGCGGGAGAACGCCTTCACGGCAGCCGATTACACCGGCTATTTCCAGCGCGTGCCGCGCGAGCATCTCAAGCTGATGATGGAGATGGAGGCCGACCGCATGACCAACCTCGTCCTGTCCGAGGCAGTCGTGAAGCCGGAACTCAACGTGGTGCTGGAAGAACAGAACAGCCGCGTCGCCAACAATCCCGCCGCGCGGCTCGGCGAGCAGATCGGCGCCGCACTCTACCTCAACCACCCTTATGGCCGGCCGATCATCGGCTGGCGGCAGGAAATCGAGGCGCTGACCTTTACGGACGCCCTCGCTTTCTACAAACGCTTCTACACGCCGAACAACGCCATTCTCGTGATCGCCGGCGATGTCGATGCGAACGAACTGAAGCCGCTGATCGCGGAGACCTACGGCAAAGTGGAACGACAGTTCGAGGTCGCGCCGCGCGCGCGGCCGATGGAGCCGGACCAACCCTCGCCGCGCCGGCTCTCGCTATCCGATCCGCGCGTGACCCAGCCGAGCGTGAGCCGGCAGTATCTGGTGCCGTCCTCGACCACGGCAAAACCCGGAGAGTCCGAAGCGCTCGACCTGCTGTCCCATATCCTCGGCGGCGGCGCGAACAGCCGGCTTTATCGCACGCTGGTCGTGAACAAGGGCCTCGCCACCAGCGCCGGCGCCTATTATCAGGGCACCGCCCTCGACTATGGCAGCTTCGGCGTCTATGGCGCGCCGAAGGACGGGACCTCGCTCGAACAGCTCGAAGCCGAGATCGACGCCATACTCGCCGATGTCATCGCCAACGGCGTCACCGCCGACGAGTTGCAGCGCGCCAAGGACCGGCTCATCGCCGACGCGGTCTATGCCCAGGACGATCAGTCCATGCTGGCGCGCTGGTATGGCGCGGCGCTGGCCACCGGCAGCACGGTCGAAGATGTGAAAGCCTGGCCGGAGCGCGTTCGCAAGGTCGATGCCGCCGCGGTGCAGGCCGCCGCGAAGGCGTTTCTCGATATCCGCCGCTCGGTGACAGGCCATCTGCTCAAGGAAACGCCGGAGAAGCAGCCGTGATTGCCGTGCAACGCTCCCTGCTGCTGAAGACCGCCGCCGCGCTGCTGATGGCATTCGCCATACAGATCGCGACCCCGATGAATCCCGCCCGCGCCACGACGATCGAACGCATCGTCAGTCCCGGCGGCATCGAAGCCTGGCTGGTGCGCGACTCCGCCGTTCCGCTGGTGTCGATGGAATTCGCCTTCCATGGCGGCGCGAGCCAGGACCCGGCCGACAAGCCCGGCGTCGCCACAATGATGGCGGCGCTGCTGGACGAAGGCGCGGGCGATCTCGACTCGGCCACCTTCGCCGACCGGCTGGAGCGCAAGGCCATCGAACTCCGCATCCGGGCCGGCCGGGACACCATCCGCGGCGCGCTGCGCACGCTGTCGGACAATCGCGGCGAGGCGTTCGAGCTGCTGCGGCTTGCGCTCAACGCGCCGCGCTTCGACGCCGAGCCGGTCGAGCGCATCCGCGCGCAGATGATGGCCGGGCTGCGCCGCGCCACCACCAGCCCCGAGGACATCGCCAGCCGCCGCTGGTGGGAAACCGCCTTTCCCGGCCATGCCTACGGGCGGCCCGTCAACGGCTCGCTCGACTCCGTGCCAACGATCACGGCCGACGATCTGCGCACCTATCACAAGCGCATCCTTGCGCGCGGCACCCTGAAGATCGGCATCGTCGGCGACATCGACGCGGACGCCGCCAAGGCCATGCTCGATCAGGTCTTCGGCGGCCTGCCGGCCAAGGCCAAGCTGAACAATGTCGTCACCATGGCGCCGCAGGGCCTCGGCCAGCGCATTTCGGAAACCCTCGCCGTGCCGCAGGCGGTCGTGCTGTTCGGCGGCAGCGGCATCGCCCGCGAAGACCCGGATTTCATGGCGGCCTATGTGGTGAACCACATTCTGGGCGGCGGCTCGTTCTCCTCGCGGCTGTATCGCGAAGTGCGCGAGACGCGCGGCCTTGCCTATTCGGTCTATAACAGCCTCGTGTGGCTCGACCATGCCGCGCTGTTCATGGGCGCCACCGCGACGCGCGCGGATCGCGTGGACGAATCCATCGCCATCATTTCGGCGGAGATCCACCGTATGGCGGAGGAAGGCCCCACCGAGGACGAGCTGAAAAACGCGAAGGCGTATCTCACCAGTTCCTACGCGCTGGGCCTCGACACCTCGACCAAGATCGCCACGCAGCTCGTGCAGATCCAGCTCGACGACCTCGGCATCGACTATATCGACCGCCGCGCCGGTCTCATCGACGCCGTCACGCTGGCGGATACCCGGCGCGTCGCCAAGCGCCTGTTCGGCGGCGGCATGCTGGTCTCGACCGTCGGCCCGGCCGCAACAAGCGTTCCCGCACCTTCGGCAGCCGGGACACTGCCCGCGCCGCCTGCCGCACAGCCGCCGGCGTCCGGCAACACGGTTCGCTAGAGCCTTGATGGAATCAAGTCCACAAGGCTTCAGCTTTTTGTTTGACGCCCTTTCCTGACGCAGACCCGTGTCCGCTTCTCTCGAAATCATTATCAGCAGCAGCATGGCGGTTCCCATCTTGGAACCTTTGCCGCCGCCTGATCTTGTCTTCAGCCCGTGCCGGCCGGCCCCGCGCAGGCATCACCACATCCGGACCCGCCACAACATCGAGGAGTGAGGCATGGCGTTTGTGCAGTCGATCGAGAATGCACGCGAGGAGCGGATCGGCGCAAATGGCCTCCCGTCCGGCACGCTGGACAAGCTGCTCGCCCGCGCCGAGCCCGCCCTCGCCTGGCTGCGCGCCCGCCATGCGGACGGCGAGCTTCCCCTGCTGCGCCTGCCGGCCGAGACCGGCGACCTCGCCGGCATCCGCGAGGCGGCCGTCACCATCTCCGAAGGCGCGAGCGACATCGTGCTGCTCGGCACCGGCGGCTCCAGCCTCGGCGGGCAGACGCTGGCGCAGCTTGCCGGCTACAACATTCCCGGCCTCGGCGCATTGCGCGAGGGGCCACGCCTGCATTTCATGGACAACCTCGACGCCGACACCTTCGGCGCGCTGCTGGGCAAGCTGCCGCTGCGCTACACCCGCTTCATCGCCATCTCCAAATCCGGCGGGACAGCGGAGACGCTGATGCAGACCGCCGCCGCGATCTCCGCCGTGAAAAAGGCCGGCCTGGAGAAGCGCATCGCGGACCTGTTCCTCGTGCTGTCCGAACCGGAGAAGCCGGGCAAGCGCAACGGCCTGCGCCACCTGTTCTCCGGCCATGCGGTGCCGATGCTGGACCATCACACCGGCGTCGGCGGGCGCTATTCGGCGCTCACCAATGTCGGCCTGCTGCCGGCCGCGATCCTCGGCCTCGACATTGCGGAGATCCGCGCCGGCGCCGGCGATGCCTTGAAGCCGGTGCTCGACGGCGCGCCGGCCGCCGACGTTCCCGCCGCGCTCGGCGCCGCGCTGGCCGTCGGGATGGCGGAAAGCCGGAGCAAGAGCATCGCTGCGCTGATGGCCTATGCGGACAAGCTGGAACGCTTCACGCGCTGGTATGTCCAGCTCTGGGCGGAGAGCCTCGGCAAGGACGGCCAGGGCACGACGCCGCTCGGCGCGCTCGGCCCCGTGGACCAGCACAGCCAGGTGCAGCTTTTCATCGGCGGCCCGCGCGACAAGCTGTTCACCATCATCACGGCCGGGGCCGCCGGGCGCGGCCCGCGCATCGCCGCCGATCTCGCGGGCCTTGCCGGCGAGCCCGAATTCGCCGGCAAGACCATCGGCGATCTCGTCGATGCGGAAGGCCGCGCCACCGCGGAGACGCTGGCGCGCAACGGCTGCCCGGTCCGCACGCTGCATCTCGACACCATCGACGAGCGCGGCATGGGCGAGCTGCTGATGCATTTCATGCTGGAGACCATCATCGCCGGACATCTGCTGGGCGTCGATCCGTTCGACCAGCCGGCGGTGGAGGAAGGCAAGGTGCTGGCGAAGCAGTATCTGAAGGGCGCGTAGGCGCGACCGCTCCGCGAACGGACGATGCGGGCCGTTGGTGCGGGTTTTCGGCGGACGCGCTATAGAGGCCCGAACCTTGCCCCGACCGCCGCCATGATCCGCATCACCGACACCATCGCCATCGACGAACGCGAGATCGAGGAAGATTTCGTCCGCGCGTCGGGCCCCGGCGGGCAGAATGTCAACAAGCTCTCGACCGCCGTGCAACTGCGCTTCGACGTGCGGCGTTCGCCCTCGCTGCCGAACGATGTGGCGCTGCGCCTGATGAAGCTCGCCGGCAGCCGCCTCACCAATGACGGCGTGCTGGTTCTGGTCGCGCAGAGCCACCGCACCCAGGAGGCCAACCGCCGCGAGGCGCTGGCGCGGCTCATCGCGCTGGTGCAGCAGGCGACGGTGAAGCCCAAGCCGCGCTTCGCCACCAAGCCGACCAAGGCGTCCAAGGAGCGCCGGCTGGACAGCAAGAAGCGCCGCAGCGACGTCAAGAGCGGCCGGCGGGCGAAGCTCCCCGCCGATTAGGCGAGCCGCGTAATCGGGCGCTGCCGACTTTGCGGCCTCGCGGCCATGGGCAAGCGCCGGTAGACTTGCGCGATCCGAATCGAACGGCGCGGACGCGCGCCCGGACCCTGTAGGACCCTGCTCCATGCCCGTGCGGCAGCTCAGCGAAGCCACGATCAACCGCATCGCCGCCGGCGAAGTGGTGGAGCGGCCGGCCAGCGTCGTGAAGGAGCTGGCCGAGAATGCGCTGGATGCCGGCGCGCGCAGGATCGAGATCGTCACCGATGGCGGCGGGCGGCGGCTGGTCCGCGTCTCGGACGATGGCGGCGGCATGACGCGGGACGACATCGAACTCGCGGTGGAGCGCCACGCCACCTCCAAGCTCGCCGAGGACGACCTGCTGGCGATCCATACCCTGGGCTTCCGCGGCGAGGCGCTGCCCTCCATCGGCGCGGTGGCGCGCCTTGCCATCACCACCCGCCACGCCAGCGAGCCCCATGGCTGGAGCATCGCGGTCGAGGGCGGCGAGAAAGGCGAGCTGCGCCCCGGCGCGCTGGGACAGGGCACCCGCGTCGAGGTCCGCGACCTGTTCTATGCGACGCCGGCGCGGTTGAAATTCCTCAAGAGCGACCGCGCCGAGGCGGAGGCGATCCGCGACGTCGTACGCCGCCTCGCCATGAGCCGGCCGGACGTGACCTTCACGCTCGCGGGCGAGGAACGCGCGCCGGTGACTTGGCCGGCGGCGCAGGCGGAGCTTGACGAGAACGGCGCAAATGCGGGCCGGCTGGCGCGGCTGGGCGACATTCTCGGCGCGGATTTCCGCGCCAGCGCCGTGACCGTGCATCGAGGCCGCGACGGGCTGCGCATCGACGGCTTCGCGGCGCTGCCGACGCTGAGCCGCGCCAATTCGCTGAGCCAGTATCTTTTCGTCAACGGCCGCCCGGTGCGGGACAAGCTGCTGCTCGGCGTCGTGCGCGCGGCCTATGCCGACTATCTGCCGCGCGACCGCCACCCCATCGTGGCGCTGTTCGTCACGGTCGATCCCCGCGAGGTGGACGTCAATGTCCATCCCGCCAAGACCGAGGTGCGCTTCCGCGACCCTGGCCTCATGCGCAGCCTGATGATCCGATCCCTGCGCGACGCGCTGGAACGCGAGGCCCAGCGCACGGCGACCGCGCCTTCCGCCGCAACGCTGTCCGCCTTCCAGCGCAATGCCGCCGCGCCACCACCATGGCGAAACCCGCGCGGCTTCGCGCCGCGCGTGCCGGACTGGAATCCGCTGCACAGTCCGGCGCGGCCGGCGGATTTCACGGCGCAGGCGGCGAATGGTTTCGGTGAAGCCGCCCAGGCCGCCTTCGATGTCGGCGGCCCCAGCGCGGATGCCCGCGGCGGCATCGCGGATGCGCCGCCCGAATGGCTTGAGCATCCGCTCGGCGCGGCGCGCGCGCAGGTCCATGGCAATTATATCGTCGCCCAGACCACCAGCGGCCTCGTCATCGTGGACCAGCACGCCGCGCACGAGCGCATCGTCTATGAGCGCATGAAAGCCGCGCTCGCGGCGCAGGGCGTCGCGCGGCAGATGCTGCTGATTCCGGAAGTGATCGACCTCGATCCGTCCGATGTCGAGCGGCTGGCCGCGCGCGCGGACGATCTCGCAAGCTTCGGCCTCGTGCTGGAAGCCTTCGGCCCCGGCGCGGTCTGCGTGCGCGAGACCCCGGCCCTACTCGGCGAGATCGATGCCGCATCGCTGGTGCGCGACCTTGCCGAACACATGGCGGAATGGGACGAGGCGCTGCCGCTGGAGCGGCGGCTGATGCATGTCGCCGCCACCATGGCCTGCCATGGCTCGGTGCGTTCAGGCCGCCGGCTGAAGCCCGAGGAGATGAACGCGCTGCTCCGCGAGATGGAGGCGACGCCGAATTCCGGCCAGTGCAACCACGGCCGGCCGACCTATGTCGAACTCAGGCTCGGCGATATCGAACGGCTGTTCGGGCGGAGCTGAACCGACACTCTCACAAACGTGGCGCCATCTCCCAGCCGGCGCGGCGGCACCAGTTCTCCCAGGCGCGGTCGATAGTGAAGGACGCGGTGCGGTTCAGGATCCTGTCCACTTCGCCGGCGGTGAGGAACTTGATGTTCCCCAATGCTGCCGCCTCCTTCTGAAGCTTGGCGTTGGTTTCGAGATAATACGCCACGAACACCGCATGGCGGATATCATGGCCGACCGCGATGCAGCCATGGCCGCGCATCAGCGCCGTGCGCCCGTCGCCAAGAAACGCTGCGAGATCGCGGCCCATCTCGATATTGCTCACGAGCAGGTCGGTGTCGCCGAACTTGTCCTGCGAGTCCCACGTATGCACCTCATGGCCGATGGAGGCGCCCATGTGCACGATCGGCCGCAGCGGCTGGTCGGTCACGCCGAAGGGGATGACGCTCGGCGAATGGTTGTGCACCACGGACATCACGTCGGAGCGCGCCTCGTAGATCGCGCCATGGATGAAGCGCTCGAGATAGGGCTTGCGGTCCCGTGGCTCAACCGGCTCGCCTTCCAGCGTGAACTCCATGATGTCGTCCGCCTCGATCCGCTCCGGCGCGCGGGCGCGCGAGAGCAGGAAGCGTTGCGGATTGTCCGGATGGCGCACGCTGACATGGCCGAAGGAATCGACGATGCCCTCGCGGGCGAGGATGCGATTGGCGGTCACCAGTTCTTCCAGCACCGCGTCGATCCGGCTCATGTTGTCCTCCCAATCTCGCTATCTCGTCTTGTTATGTCAGTCCCGTCGCATCAGGCGGCGCGGGCGCGCCGGTCGGGCACATAGCCCGCCGCCATGCGCGCCAGACCGTCCTGTTGCTCCGTGAGGCGATTGCCGCGCCAGACGATGTGCATGTCCGGCCGCAGCAGCAGCAGATCGCAGCCATAGACTTCGCGCGCCCGGTCGCCGGGAAGATCCAGCACGCGGAACGGCGCGCCGATCTCGCCGAACGCCGTTGCGAGGCCATCCGCCGACACGTCGCTGCCGCCAAGCCGCAGCAGCGTGAAGCCGTGATCGTAGCCGATGATGTCCTGCACGGCCCGGCCGTCCTCCAGCCAGACATGAGGCAGGCGCGCGCCGGGCCA
>DATMEW010000120.1:0-8140 GCA_035556495.1 Xanthobacteraceae bacterium
GTTTCGCCCTCGCCACCCGACAAATACACCCGTGACGTTGGCATCACAGTAGCGACCGTATTCAACGCATCGTGTGTTCAGAAAACTGCGGGAATATGCGACGAGGGTCCGCAACTTTCTCACATCGCTATCACCCACCGCCCAGAACCTCGGCCTCGATCAGCCGACCCAACCGCGACGTGAGACCATCGATCGCATCGACGAGCCGAATCTCCATTTGGCTGATGGTGACACCTGCGATGACCCGATCAGTGCCGGCTCCATGATGCGCTTACTTACCTGCGATGGTCTTGATCGGCGGACCGATGATGCGGCAGTCCCTGCCGCCGAACGCGGCAGCGTTGGCACGGGTGATCCGCGACCGCTCCAGAAATGCTGGGATCATCACCCGAGCTGGTTTTGTCTGTACGGCCGTGCCGACCAAGAAGGGCAGTCGGATAAAAGGGCACCGGTATCCTATCGCAAGCTCAGGCCTTGCCACGCAATGGAAGCGCGACCGCAATAGGGCAACCAGGGCAGCCCCGACGCTGGCTCAGATCGCCCGGAAGCCCCTCGACCACTCCCGAATCACACCCGCTGCAAAATATGCTCACGTCCCCGACGACGTCGGTGCTGGCGGCGATGAACGGGTTTGAAAAGCAACACACAAAGGCCCCCACAAAGGCCCCGCGCAAAGTCCCGCACCTTGAAACGACGCGCCGTCTAAGCTATTGAGCCGCTAGCCAGAAACTCGGACGGCTCGTCCAGTCTGGGAGACTGGGGGTCGGAGGTTCGAATCCTCTCGCTCCGACCATTCTCTCACAGCCGGAAAACGACGTTCCGTTTCTTCATGGGGTCCGATGTCGACAGCATCCCTCACAGATTGACGCAGCGGTCGGGACGCGCGCCGCCGGGTTTTTCAATGCCGGGGCTGACGTTTTCGGGGTGGCGACCCCATATGTGTTCTTAGCCGCAAGATCCCACCCTCAGAGCGAAGAGTCACGATTTTCCCAATGAGCTACAAGAATCCCAGCCTTTCCGACCGTCTAGACGCCGCCGCCGAAGCCCGCAAAGCCCTCCTCCAGAGATTCAAGTCCGCTCCCGGCCCGGACGATCCGGCCGTTGCGGAACGTCTTGCCCAGCGGCGCGCCGTCGCCGAGGCGCGCGCCCAGCGCGAGGCTGAAAAGGAGCGCATTCGCGCCGAGAAGCGAGCCGCCGAAGCCGCCGAGCGGCAGCGCCAGGCGGAACTGGCCGCCGCACGGGAGCAGGAGGCCGCAGAGCTGGCTGCAATGATCGCGGCGGAAGAGGCCGAGGCGGCGACGAAACTGGCCGCCGAGCAGAAAGCTGCCCGTGATGCGCGTTACGCTGCCCGCAAGGCCGCGAAGAAGCAGCGCCGCAAAGGCACGGATATGATGTGGTGAGGCTTCGGCGGCGGCTCGGACCGCCGCCTGATGCGGGCGCTGCCAGCGCGCAGGCTTGCCGGACGGCCTCACATCCGCTTTCCTGCGTCGAGGCGCAGGCGCGCATTCGCTCCGGCCTCGCCCGTTGCGAAGCCTCCGGCCCGCCAGAAGGATCGCCCGGCTATGCGCCTTGGTTTCGCTCTCGGCCTGCTCGCCATCGGCGGCGCGATCATTCTGGTGAATGCGATCGTCTTCGACGAGCGTTTTTTCCCGGCCTATCCAGCCGCCGGCGGCCTTGCCAGCATGACACTGCTTCTGGTCATCGGCTCCTCCCTCGCGCCGCGCTATCGCGACCGGCACCGGCTGCTGCTGACCCATATCGCGATCTGGCTCGCCATCACGCTGGCGCTCGCCCTCGGCTACATGGCTTTCGGGCCGGGCTGAGACCGGGACGATCCAGCGCCGGCCATATGGCTCGCCTTGCCCACAGCGAGCGCAATCGCATCCTGTATCCGGCGCTTCTGGCTTCAGGCCGGCGCGCGGCTCGCCGCCAGAATGGCGCGCGCCTGTTCCAGCATGTCGAACGCTTCGCGCAAACGGGCCTGCTCCGCCTCGGTCAACCCGGCGGCGGGTTCCGGCGCCGCCATCCTCGCCACGCCCGTTGCGGCGGGATAGCGATCCCGGCTGACCGGCACGGCGTCATGAGTCAGTTCCGGCTGCTCGGGTTCAGCGGCGATATCGAATTCGTCGGCCTCGTCCGTGACGGCGGACACCTCGTCCTCAGCCTCGTCGAAACCGGCCTCGCCCCTCATTTCCGGCCCGGGAACCGATGCGCTATTCCGCCAGACGCCATGGACGAACGGGATGCCCTGTTCGCGCAGCAACCGCTGCACGCCGCGGATGGTATAGCCTTCGCCATAGAGCAGATGGCGGATGCCCCGCAGCAGGCTGACGTCATCGGGCCGGTAATAGCGGCGGCCGCCGCCCCGTTTCAGCGGCTTGATTTCACGGAAACGCGTTTCCCAGAAACGCAATACGTGCTGCGGCACGTCGAGTTCTTCGGCAACTTCGCTGATGGTGCGAAATGCGTCCGGCGATTTCTCCACCGTCGCAACCTCCCTTCAGAACTAGCCGTCCTCCGGCGTTGCCTGACCGTTGATCCGCTGCTTGAGGATCGCGGATGACTTGAACACCATTACGCGCCGCGGCGAAATGGGGACTTCCTTGCCGGTTTTCGGATTGCGGCCGATACGCTCGCCTTTCTGACGGACGACAAACGACCCGAACGACGAGAGCTTCACCGTTTCGCCCCGCTCAAGACAATCCGTGATCTCCTTGAGCACCATTTCGACCAGGGTGGCGGACTCGGTCCGCGACAGTCCCACCTTCTGGTAGACCGCCTCACATAAATCCGCTCGCGTCACCGTTTTACCGGCCATCGCCTGCCCCGTTTTCGACGACCCTATGCCACTGAAAAATCACGTTAAGTGGTTGAACCTGCTGGGTCAACCTGCGGGTCGGCAACATTTTTCGGCGTGTATCCTACCACCGCAGCAGAGTGGATCCCCAGGTGAAACCTCCACCCATCGCTTCCAGCAGAATCAGATCGCCCCGCTTGATCCGGCCGTCGCGGACAGCGACCGACATCGCGAGCGGAATCGAGGCAGCCGACGTGTTGCCATGGCTGGCGACGGTGGAAACCACCTTTTCCGGCGCGATACCCAGCTTCTGCGCAGCGCCGTCGATGATCCGGCGATTCGCCTGATGCGGAACGAACCAGTCGATATCGGCGGCAGAGTAACCCGTCGTCTTGAAAGCGTCCTCGATCACATCCGTGATCGCGGCCACGGCAAATTTGAAAACCTCCCGCCCCTCCATGCGCAGATGCCCGACGGTGCCCGTCGAGGACGGCCCACCATCGACATAAAGCTTGGCCTTGTGGCGGCCGTCCGAGCGCAGGTGGCTTGTGAGAATGCCCCGGTCCTCACGCACGCCGGGCTGCTGCTGCGCTTCCAGCACGAAAGCGCCGGCCCCGTCGCCGAACAGGACGCAGGTGGTGCGGTCGTTCCAGTCGAGAATGCGCGAGAAGGTTTCCGCCCCGATCACCAGGGCACGTTTGAACATGCCCGCCCGCAGCAGACCATCGACCGTGGCAAGAGCATAGACGAAGCCGGAGCAGACCGCCTGAAGGTCGAAGGCAGCGCCGGCCGTGATGCCGAGCCCGGCCTGAACCGTGGTCGCGGTTGCGGGAAAGGTATTGTCCGGCGTCGAAGTCGCCACCACGATCAGGTCGATGGTGGACGCATCGATGCCGGCGTCGGCCAGCGCCGCCCGCGCGGCATGGATCGCAAGGTCGGATGTGACCTCTCCGGCCGCCGCCATCCGCCGTTCCCGGATGCCCGTCCGCTGAACGATCCATTCGTCGGACGTCTCGACCATGGCCGCAAGGTCGGCATTGGTCAGCACCTTCTCCGGCAGATAGCTTCCGCAGCCAAGGACGATGGATCGCAGAACAGTCAAGAAGCGCCCCCTGAAACAAGCACCGGCGCTTCGCTGCTGCGATGCCGGACCACCGCCTCACCGATCTTGGAAAGCAGATCGTAGCGCACCATGTCGTAGCCGATATCCACGGCGGATGCGAAACCTTCGGCATCGGTTCCCCCGTGACTCTTGATGACGATGCCGTTGAGGCCGAGGAACATCCCGCCGTTCGACCGACGCGGGTCCATCTTCTCCCGCAGGGCCTGAAACGCGCCCTGTGCCAGCAGATAGCCGAGCCTGGCGCGCCAGGTCCGGCTCATGCCCGCGCGCAGATATTCCGCGATCTGCCGCGCCGTTCCCTCGGCGGTCTTCAGCGCGATGTTGCCGGCGAAACCTTCGGTCACCACGACATCGACCGTCCCTTTGCCGATGTCGTCACCCTCGACGAAGCCGCAATAATCGAGATGCGGCGGATTGCTCTCGCGCAACATCGCGCCCGCCTCGCGGACGGCTTCAAGGCCCTTGACCTCCTCAACGCCGATATTGAGCAGCCCGACCTTGGGCCGCTTGATGTCGAACAGCACCTGCGCCATCGCACTGCCCATGGCGGCGAGATCGACGAGGTGCTTGGCGTCGGTGCCGATCGAGGCCCCGAGATCCAGCACCACGGATTCGCCCCGCAGGGTGGGCCAGAGGCCGGCGATGGCAGGACGGTCGATGCCCGGCATGGTCTTGAGATGAAACTTCGCCATCGCCATCAGCGCGCCGGTGTTGCCGGCGGAGACGGCCACGTCCGCCTCCTTCTTCTTCACGGCGTCGATGGCCAGCCACATGGAGGATTTCCACCGGCCATAGCGCAGGGCCTGGCTCGGCTTGTCGCTCATCTTGATGGCGACGTCCGTATGAACGACGCGCGAAGCCGCCCGCAGCGCCGGCCGGCTGGCCAGCAACGGCTCGATCTCACCGCTGTCCCCGAACAAGATGTATTCAATGTCCGGGTGCCGCAGCAACGCCAGTTCAGCGCCCGGAAGGACGATGGCGGGTCCGTGATCGCCACCCATGGCGTCAAGTGCAATGCGGACCTTGTCGGACATGAATCGGAACAAACCTGGAATCGAGACAACCCGGAAACGGGAAAAGGAGAAAGCCTGAATCCCGGCGGGATGGCAATCGGCGGGCAAAATAGCGACTGGTTCCTCGGACTTAACAGCATTCTCGCCCGGCAGGAAACCGTTTCCGGTCAGGCTCCATCGCCCCCCTGCCGGTTTTTCAGCCCGGCCAGGGCGGCAAAGGGGCTGGCTTTCTCCGGCACCGGCGCAGCCTCTTCGTAAACCACGCCGGACTTGCGCGGATAAGGATCGAGGCCCAGGACCAGAAACTCGAGGGCGATGGCGCCCAGATCGATGCTGTTGCCGGTCAGCGGCTCCGGAACCACGGCTTCGTCGGCTTCGATTTCGATCTCGGCCCCCGGTTCCTCCGGGAGTTCGGCGGTGGGCGAGAGCAGCAGGTCCACTTCCTCGTCGACGGTGTTTTCCACGGGATCGAGGGTCACCACGCAGGTCTGCACCACCCGGCCCCGCACCCTGCCCTTCACCGCGAAGCCGTCGCCCTGCGGCACAATGCGGAATTCGGCCGCAAGGGCGGGAATCTCCACCACGCCGGCAAAGTGGGCGGCCGCGGCCCGGACCGACTCGTCCGCCGTGATGCTGATGGCGCTGCCCTGGGGCAGAATGCTGCGCGTCGCGACGGGAACCGTCCAGATCGGTTTCGGAGATGCACCCGCCGTTGCGCTCATGTTCGTGTTCCCTGTCTGCCGGTCCCGATACGGCCGAAGCGGCTCGTCCGGCCGCGAGAAAGGCCCTGCGCTCAGCCGGCCGCGGCCGCCTGCGCGGGCTGCGGAAATGTCAGGCGGCCCGCTGCGATCGCGGCGGCCTCCTGCCGGCTCAACGCGGCTTCCACGCCACGGAGATAGGTGGCGAGGCGCGGCCCGTCGATGGCCACGCTGCGGCCTTCCTCGGCAAATGTCTTTTGCAGCAGTTCGACCAGCGCCACATCGCCGGCCTCCTCGAACGCGGCAGCGTAATGCTTCTGCTTGCCGTAGAAGGCGTCCCCGACGCGCCGCATCTGGCGCGGCACCTTCATGTCGCTCACCCCCATCTCGCGCAGGGAGCCGTCGATATCGGCGCAGAAGCGGTCGAAAATCATCTGCCCGAGATCGCGGACCGGCTCATCCTGCCCGGCCAGCCGCCGGATCACCAGAAGAGTGTGGAGAAGCACCATTTCGAACCGGCCATTGACCGTATCCGGCACGCCCAGATCGCGATAGAACACCGGCTGCCGGGCCTGTGCCACGATCGCGCCATAGAGGTCGGCCACGATATCCGCTTGGGGATTTGGGCGAAAAAATCGTAATATCATCCGTGACGATCCGATCTGGCCGGAAGATTTTCGGTTTGCCGTTTGCGCGGCGGCCGCCCGTCCCGACGGGACGATGCGGACCGGTTCATTCATAAAGGGACGTTGATCCGAATGCACGATGGTTTGAAGCTGCGCAGCGCAATGGTCAGCGGGCCGGCCGGTTCCCGTCTGAAAACTGCCGCGCGCGGCGCGGCGGTGGCGCTGGCCCTCGGCGGCGCCCTTGCTGTGGCGGGATGTTCGGGTTTCGGCGAATCCTATCAGCGCGGCTATGTCATCCCGGACGGCGCGCTGGAGCAGATTCCCATCGGCGCCACGCAGGACCAGGTGCTCATCGTGATGGGCACCCCCTCCACCGTCGCCACCGTCAGCGGCGAAGTGTTTTACTACATCTCCCAGCGCACCGAGCGTGCCGCCACCTTCCTGCCGGAAAAGATGACCGACCAGCGGGTCGTCGCCGTTTATTTCGACAAGAGCCGGCGCGTCGAGCGGCTGGCCGATTACGGCCTGAAGGATGGCAAGCTGTTCGACTATGTCAGCCGCACGACGCCGGCCGGCGGCGAGGAGATGAGCTACCTCACCTATCTGTTCAAGATCGTTCCGCTCTGAGGGGCGGTGTCCGTGGCTGATGCCGGCGCTGAGGCCCGGCACCCCGCTCTCGATCAAAGCCCCGCACGCGGGGCTTTTTTCATTTGAGCCCTGACGCCACAGGCACCCGCCTCAACCACGCGAACGTGCGGACGCCGGTCCCGACCCTTGGGAGCGGCCGGGGCACCGGCCTCGGCCGCGCCACTTATCCCTCCGGCCGCGCGCCTGCCGTGCCGGAGCAGGATCCGACCTGGCCGCACGCTTCGCGTCCGCATCGCAGCCGCGGCTCCCAACAAAAAAACCCCGCGGCGATGCCGCGGGGTTTTTCTCTCCGGACCGGAAGATCCGTCAATGTTCGTTCACCCGTGCGCCAGGATCGCCAGCAGCAGCAACGCCACGATATTGGTGATCTTGATCATCGGGTTCACGGCCGGGCCGGCGGTGTCCTTGTAGGGATCGCCGACGGTGTCGCCGGTCACGGCCGCCTTGTGGGCGTCCGAACCTTTGCCACCGAAATGACCGTCCTCGATATACTTCTTGGCGTTGTCCCACGCGCCGCCGCCCGAGGTCATCGAGATGGCGACGAACAGGCCGGTGACGATCACGCCGAGCAGCATCGCGCCCACGGCCGAGAAGGCCGCCGACTTGCCGGCGACACCGCCGCCCGCCACGAAGTAGATCACGAAGTAGACGAAGATCGGCGACAGCACCGGCAGCAAGGACGGGATGATCATTTCCTTGATCGCCGCCTTGGTCAGCAGATCAACCGCCCGGCCGTAGTCCGGCTTGTCGGTGCCCTGCATGATGCCCGGCTTCTCGCGGAACTGGCGACGCACCTCTTCCACGATCGCACTGGCGGCGCGACCGACAGCGGTCATGCCCATTGCGCCGAACAGATACGGCAGCAGGCCGCCGAACAGCAGGCCGACGACCACATACGGGTTGTTCAGCGAGAAGTCCGGCGCGACGCCCTGGAAGTAGGAATACTGCGTACCGTTGGCGATGAAGTACTTGAGGTCTTCATTATAGGCCGCGAACAGCACCAGCGCGCCGAGGCCGGCCGAACCGATGGCATAGCCCTTGGTGACGGCCTTGGTGGTGTTGCCGACCGCGTCGAGCGCGTCGGTGTTGTGACGCACTTCCTTGGGCAGACCGGCCATTTCGGCAATGCCGCCGGCATTGTCGGTGACCGGCCCGAAGGCGTCGAGCGCGACGATGATGCCGGCAAGACCGAGCATCGTGGTCACCGCGATCGCCGTGCCGAACAGGCCGCCGAG
>DATMEW010000121.1:0-15363 GCA_035556495.1 Xanthobacteraceae bacterium
GTGACCGGCGGCGGCTTCGTGCCCGGCTCGGTGCTGCTGCTCGGCGGCGAGCCCGGCATCGGCAAATCGACGCTGCTCATCCAGGTCGCCGCCGCGCTGGCGCGGGCGAAGCAGCGCGCGGTCTATATCTCGGGCGAGGAAGCCGCAGCGCAGGTGCGGCTGCGGGCTGAGCGTCTCGGCCTCGCCACCGCGCCGGTGGAACTCGCCTCCGAAACCTCGGTGGAGGACATCGTCGCCACCCTCGGCGAAGGCCAGACGCCCCGGCTGGTCATCATCGATTCCATCCAGACCATGTGGACGGACACGGTGGAATCCTCCCCCGGCACGGTGACGCAGGTGCGCGGCTCCGCCCAGGCGCTGATCCGTTACGCCAAACGCTCCGGCGCGGCGCTCATCCTCGTCGGCCATGTCACCAAGGACGGGCAGATCGCCGGCCCCCGCGTGGTCGAGCATATGGTCGATGCCGTGCTCTCCTTCGAGGGCGAAGGGTCCCATCAGTTCCGCATCCTGCGGGCGATGAAGAACCGCTTCGGCCCGACCGACGAGATCGGCGTGTTCGAAATGACCGGCCTCGGCCTCGCCGAGATCGCCAATCCGTCCGAACTGTTCCTGTCCGGCCGGGAACTCGGGAGCCCCGGCACCGCCGTCTTCGCGGGGATCGAGGGCACCCGGCCGCTACTGGTGGAGATTCAGGCGCTGGTCGCGCCGACATCGCTCGGCACGCCGCGCCGCGCCGTGGTGGGCTGGGACCAGAGCCGGCTCTCCATGGTGCTGGCGGTGCTGGAGGCCCATTGCGGGGTGAAGCTCTCCGGCCATGACGTCTATCTCAACGTCGCCGGCGGCCTGCGCATTCAGGAGCCCGCCGCCGACCTCGCCGCGGCGGCGGCGCTGGTCTCGTCGCTCGTCGGCGCGCCACTGCCGACCGACGCCGTCTATTTCGGGGAAGTGTCCCTGTCCGGCACCGTGCGACCGGTGGCCCAGGCGGGCGCGCGGCTGAAGGAGGCCGAAAAGCTCGGCTTCGGCCGCGCCTTCACGGCGCTGCCGGCCAAGAGCGAGAGCCGTTCAGGCAAAGGCCGCGGCAAATCCGCGGACGATCCGGCGCGGGATTCCGGCCTCGCGCTGAACGCCGTGGACGGTCTGGCCAATCTGGTCGCGGATATCGCCGCGCAAGGCTCGCCGGCGCGCCGGCGCGCCGCCCAGGCGGGATGACCGCAGGATGATCGGTAGCATGACCCGGCGGGTGGATATGCGGGGATGGATATCCGCAGGACCGGTATGGCGCAGGTGACGCGACGATGACAGGAAGCTATATAGCCGCTGCCCCCGTCGCCGTTCCGCACCTCTCCCGCGGGCGGCGCGGGCGACACGAGGCGGCTTCCGAGACGGATCACGGACACCCATGACCATTCCCTATCTCGATATCGGTCTCCTCGTGGTGATGCTGATTTCCGGCATCCTCGCCATGATCCGCGGCTTCATGCGCGAAGTGCTCTCCATCGCCGCCTGGATCATCGCCGCCGTCGCGACGCTGTATGCCTATCCGCGGCTGCTGCCTCTGGCGAAAAGCTATCTGAATAACGATATCCTGGCTGCGATCGCGGTGGTGGCGGGCACCTTCCTGCTGACGCTGCTGATCGTGTCCATCATCACCGTCCGGATATCGGACATGGTGCTGGACAGCCGCGTCGGCGCGCTGGACCGCACGCTGGGCTTTCTGTTCGGGCTCGGCCGCGGGCTGCTCATCGTGGTCGTGGCGTTCATGTTCTTTTCCTGGCTGGTGCCGGAGCGCAGCCAGCCGGCCTGGGTCGCCAATGCGAAGTCCCGCTTGGTGCTTCAGGGAACGGGAGACTGGCTCGTCTCGATATCGCCGGATTTCGAGGAGCTTTACAGCCGCTACAAGCGCGAGCGGCAGGAGCAGCAGCCCGGCGAGCCGCCGGACGCCGCGCCCGAAACCCGCCCCGGCGGCGCGGCGCTGCCGGCCCCGGATTATGGCCGCAGCGACCGGGCCGACATCCGCGACCTGATCGAGACCAAAACACGTTGAGGCGGCGGCCCCGCCGACCGGAGAGCCAGATGAGCGACCACAATCCCGACGCCCGGCTCGCAGGCGACCTTCAGGGCGAGTTTCCGTCCGGCATCTCCGATCTCGACGGCGACCGGCTCCGCGAGGAATGCGGCGTGTTCGGCATCTTCGGCCATCCCAACGCCGCCGCCATCACCGCCCTCGGCCTCCATGCGCTCCAGCATCGCGGGCAGGAAGCTTCCGGCATCGTCTCCTTCGACGGCAAGCGCTTCCATTCCGAGCGCCGCCTCGGCCTCGTCGGCGACACCTTTTCACGCCGCGACGTGATCGACAAGCTGCCGGGCGATGCCGCCATCGGCCATGTGCGCTATTCCACCACCGGCGCGACCATCCTGCGCAACGTCCAGCCGCTGTTCGCGGAACTGGCCACCGGCGGCTTCGCCATCGGCCACAACGGCAACCTCACCAATGGCCTGAGCCTGCGCCGCCAGCTCGTGCGCGACGGCGCGATCATGCATTCGACCACCGACACCGAGGTGATGCTTCACCTCGTCGCGCGCTCGCCCAAGCCGCGCTTCGTGGACCGTTTCGTGGATGCGCTGCGGATGCTCGAAGGCGCCTATGCCTTCGTCGGCCTGACCAACAAGAAGCTGGTCGGCGCACGCGACCCGCTCGGCATCCGCCCACTGGTGCTAGGCGAACTCGACGGCTGCCCGATCCTCGCCTCGGAGACCTGCGCCCTCGACATCATCGGCGCGACCTATGTGCGCGACATCGAGAACGGCGAGGTCGTGGTGTTCGATGAGGACGGCGTGCAGAGCCACCGCCCGTTCCCGCCGATGCCGGCGCGTCCCTGCATCTTCGAGTATATTTACTTCGCCCGGCCGGACTCCGTCATCGGCGGCCACAGCGTCTACGAGATCCGCAAGACCATGGGCGAAGAACTCGCCCGCGAAGCCCCGGCGGATGTGGACGTCGTGATCCCGGTCCCGGATTCCGGCGTGCCCGCCGCCATCGGCTATGCGCGGAAAAGCGGACGGCCTTTCGAAATGGGCATCATCCGCAATCACTATGTCGGCCGCACCTTCATCCAGCCGACCCAGGCGATCCGCGAATCCGGCGTGCTGCTCAAGCACAATGCCAACCGCGCGGTGGTGAAGGGCAAACGCATCGTGCTGATCGACGACTCGCTGGTGCGCGGCACCACGTCCGTGAAGATCGTGCAGATGATGCGCGACGCCGGCGCGAAGGAGGTGCATATGCGCATCTCCAGCCCGCCGATCACCCATTCGGACTATTACGGCATCGATACGCCGGAGCGCGAGAAGCTGCTCGCCGCGACCCATGACATCGAAGGCATGCGCCGCTTCATCGGCGCGGATTCGCTGGCCTTCCTGACGGTGGACGGCATCTATCGCGCCATGGGCTACGAGCGGCGCGATCCGGTCCGGCCGCAGTTCACCGACCATTGCTTCACCGGCGACTATCCGACACCGCTGACGGACCAGACCGCCGAGACGCTGACGCCGCGGCAATTGTCGCTGCTGGCCGAGGCGAGCTGACCCGCCTTCCCGCCCCGCCCTCATCTGCCGCCGGGCCGGCCATCGCCGGCCACGCGACAACCTGCCGAGCCTCATGACCCAGCCTCTCGCAAACCGTATCGCTCTCGTCACCGGCGCCTCGCGCGGCATCGGCTATGCCACCGCCCTCGCGCTGGCGAAGCGCGGCGCCCATGTCATCGCGACGGCCCGCACCGTCGGCGGCCTTGAGGACCTCGACGATGCCATTCGGGCGGCGGGCGGCAGCGCGACGCTGGTGCCGCTGGACATCCGCGACTATGGCGGCATCGCCGAGCTGGCGGAGTCGATCCAGGAGCGCTACGGCCGCCTCGACATTCTGGTCGGCAATGCCGGCCATATGGACACGCCGACGCCGCTGACCCATCTCGAACAGAAGGAATGGGACAACGGCTTCGCCACCAACGTCACGGCGAACCTGCACCTGATCCGCAGCTTCGATCCGCTGCTGCGGGCCTCCGACGCCGGACGTGTCGTGTTCGTCTCTTCCGGCGTGACCCATCATCCGATGCCCTATTTCGGGCTCTACACCGTCACCAAGGCGGCGCTGGACGCGATGGCGCGCATCTATGCGGCGGAGACTGAAAACAGCAGCGTCCGCGTCAACCTGTTCACGCCCGGTCGCGTGCGCACCAGCATGCATGCGCGGGCCTTTCCCGGCATCGATCCGGAGACCATCGAGCCGCCGGAAGGCCCCGCCGAGAAGATCGCGGACCTGTGCCTGCCGTCGATGACCGAGACCGGCAAGGTCTATGCCTATCCGATGAAGGCGCTGCTGAGCTTCCAGCCGCCGGCGTGACGCGCCGCGCTATCCGTTTCACGTGGAACGACGCCATGCCGTGATGGGCGCTGACCGCGTCAGCGCCGCCGGTTGGCGTAAGGGTTTTTCTTCTCGCGCAGGAGAAGCCGGATCGGCGTGCCCGGCAGATCGAAATTCTCGCGCAGGCTGTTGACGAGATAGCGCTTGTAGGAATCCGGAATGGCGTCCGCCCGCGTGCAGAACAGCGCGAAGGTCGGCGGCCGCGCCTTGGGCTGGGTGATGTAGTTCAGGCTGATGCGCCGGCCGGACACCGCCGGCGGCGGATGCGCGGAGAGGACCGCGGTGAGCCACCGGTTCATGGCGTTGGTCGACACCCGGCGGTTCCACACCTCATGCGCCTCGACGATGGCGCCCATCAGCCGGTCGAGTCCTTCGCCCGTGAGGCCGGAGACGGCGACCACCGGCGTTCCCTTGAGTTGCGGCAGCTTGTAGTCGACCTGCTCGTGCAGCATGCCGATGGCGCCGGGCTGGGCCTCGCGCAGGTCCCATTTGTTCATGCCGATGACGAGGGCGCGGCCCTCCCGTTCGACCAGATCGGCGATGCGCAGGTCCTGCTCCTCGAAGGCGCGTTCGGAGTCCATCAGCAGCACGACCACTTCCGCGAAACGGATCGCATGCAGCGCATCCGCCACCGAAAGCTTCTCCAGCTTCTCCTCGATCCGCGCGGGCTTGCGCAGCCCGGCCGTGTCGTGGATGCGGAAGCTGCGGCCGCCCCACTCCAGCCGCACCGCGATGGCGTCGCGGGTGATGCCGGCCTCGGGGCCTGTCAGCAGCCGCTCCTCGCCCAACAGGGTGTTGATGAGCGTGGATTTGCCGGCATTCGGCCGGCCGACCACCGCGACGCGGATCGGCCGCGCCGCGCGGTCGGCATCGCTCTCGTCGTCCTCGTCGTCGGGCTCGGGTTCGGCGGTCTGCTCCGGCAGGGCTTCACGCAAGGCGTCATAGAGATCCGACAGCCCCTCGCCATGTTCGGCCGAGATCGCCACCGGCTCGCCGAGGCCGAGTTCATAAGCCTCCATCGCGCCGGCCTGCCCCGCGCGGCCCTCGCTCTTGTTGGCGAGCAGAATCGCCGGCTTGCCGGAGCGGCGCACCACGGCGGCGAAGGCATTGTCCACGGGCAGCACACCGGCCCGCGCGTCCACGACGAACAGCACCGCGTCGGCATCCGCCACCGCCTGTTCCGTCTGGGCCTGCATGCGGCCGGACAGGCTCTCCGGCGCAGCGTCCTCAAGGCCAGCCGTATCGATCACGGTGAAGGCGAGATCGCCGAGGCGGCCCTCGCCCTCGCGGCGGTCGCGCGTCACGCCCGGACGGTCGTCCACCAGCGCCAGCCGCTTGCCGACGAGCCGGTTGAACAGGGTTGATTTGCCGACATTGGGCCGGCCGACGATGGCGATGGTGAAGGTCATGGGTCTCTGACAACGAATGCCCCGCTCACGCGGGGCATATCAGGTTTCAACGGGTTCTGCCGGAGGCGTAGCTCATTGCGAGAAGCTGCCGGGCTTCGGCGGATCGGGCCAGGCCACCGGCGGGCTCTGCTGCCGCTGGGCGGCCGGAGGGTCCGGCCAGGCGGTCGCCGGCTGGGTACGCTGGGCCGGCGGGTCCGGCCAGGCGGTTGCGGGTGCGGCCGGCGCCGCTTTCTGGGCCGGAGCCACAGGGGCGGCTGCGGGCTGGGCCGCCTGCGCCGGCGGCGGCGCGGCGGGGCGTTTGGTCGCGGCGCGGGCCGGGCGCGGCTTGGCGGCGGCCTTGGGCGCTGCTGCCGGGGCTGGCTCCTCCACCGCCGGCGTCGCGGCGGTATCGACTTCCTGCGCGGCGGGATTGGCGCCCTTCATCAGTTCCGGCGGTACGCCGCGGGAGACGCCCGGCACCCCTTCGGGGAACACGGCGCGGCGCTCGCCGGGGATCGGCGTCTGCTTGTTGAAGATGTCCAGCGCGGTCGTCGGGTCGAAGCTCTCGCAGCCCGCCAGCGGCAGGCCGAGCGGCAGAATGGTCAGGACGACGCGGGCAAGACGGGACTTCATAGGCATTCGCTCCGGATTCGGCTTCGCGTCAGCTTTTGGCGGCCGGCGGCACCAGCGCCGACAGCACATCGGACCGGCTGCGGATGGCCGGCGGCGTCTCCGGATCGGCCGTGATGGCCTCGATCCAGCGGCGCGTCTCGTCGGTATTGCTGGCGCGCCAGGCCGACAGCGCCAGATATTCCCGCGCCGAATGGCGGAAGGTGCGGTCGCCGCCGGCCAGCGGCTCCAGGCGGCGCAGAACGTCCTCATAAGACGCGGTGTCGACCATGAGCGCGCCGGCATGAAGCGCGGCAAGCTCGCGCAGCGTGGCGTCGAGGCCGGTATCCGCCGCGATCTTGTCATAGGCGGCGACGGCGGCGGCCGGATCGGCCTGCCCCAGCGCCGCCGCTTCCCGCAGGCGCGCCAGCGGCCGGTAGCCGCGCGAGCCTTCCGCCGCGATGGTGGCGAAAGCGGCCTGAGCCTCCGCATGCTTGCCCTGTTCGACGAGCGCGACGGCCTGTTCGAACTGCGTGCCGGTCCGCGCGGCCTCCCGCGCCTGCCACCATTCGTAGCCGCGCCAGCCGGCGACCGCGAGAACGAACAGGACCACGGCCGCGACGATCAGCGTGCCATGGCGCTCCCATAGCTTCTTGAAATTCTCGCGGCGGACTTCTTCGTCGATCTCTCGGAAAATGTCGGACACGTTGGCTCCCCGCTGCCCCTCAATAGCTCGGGGGGCCTACCCTAACGATGTGGCGGGGACAAGGCAAAAATCCTGCACTCTCAATCATTAAGGTCGAAACCTTGCAGCCGGGTCCCGACAGAAGTTGTCACGGAGCCTTGGCCTTGAACTGATAGACATGCTCAGGGCCGGGAAACTGGCGGCCCTTCACTTCATCCGCATAAGCCTTGACCGCCTCCTCGATGGACGGACCGAGCTGCGAATAGCGCTTGACGAATTTCGGCACGCGCGGCGACAGGCCCAGCATATCCTCCAGCACCAGGATCTGCCCGTCGCAGGCCACGCTGGCGCCGATGCCGATGGTCGGGATCGGCACCGCCGCCGTGATCTTCCGCGCCAGCGGTTCCGCCACCGCCTCGATCACCACCGAGAAGGCGCCGGCATCCGCGACGGATTTCGCATCGTCCTCGATGGGGCCGGATTTGTTCAGGCCCTTCTCAAGCTCCGCCGCCTCCTCCCGCCCCTGCGCCCGGAACGAGCCCAGCGCATTGATGGACTGCGGCGTGAGGCCGATATGGCCCATCACCGGAATGCCGCGGGTGACGAGAAAGTCGATGGTCTCGGCCATGCGCCGGCCGCCTTCGAGCTTCACCGCGCCGCAGCCGGTCTCCTTCACGATCCGCGCGGCGGAGCGGAATGCCTGCTCCTTCGACTCCTCATAGGAGCCGAACGGCATGTCGATCACCACCAGCGCCCGGCGCGAACCGCGCATCACCGCATGGCCTTGCAGGATCATCATCTCCAGCGTCACCGGCAGCGTGGTCTCCATGCCGTGCATGACCATGCCGAGGGAATCGCCGACGAGGATCACGTCGCAATGGCTGTCGATCAGCCGCGCGGTATGGGCATGGTAGGACGTCAGGCAGGCGATCGGCTCGCCACCCTTGCGCGAACGGATGTCCGGGGCGGTGATCCGCCTGATTTCATTCTGGACTGACACGTATTCAGGCTCCGAAAACGGGCACGCCGATGATGTGCGGGTGGAACCAGAACGCCAATCCGGCATAAAGCGCAAGGCCGACGACCACCGCGATGGCGTCGTTGGCGAGGCCCCGCGTCGGGATCGGCGGCCCATCGGGATCGCCGCGGCGCTTGAGCGAGATGCGGTCCACCACCGCCCAGGCCAGCAGTCCGCCGAACAGCAGGATGGAACCGAGATCGCCGTTGCTGATGAGATGCGCCAGCGCCCACAGCTTCACCGCGACCAGCATGGGGTGTTTCAGGGTGCGCTTGATGTTGCCGCGGATATAGGCCGCGACCAGCGACACCGCGGCGAACAGCATCAGCAGCGCCGAGACATGGCGGGTCCAGTGCGGCGGATACCAGACATCGATCCAGCCCGTGCTGCGATACAGCGCAAAGCCATAGACGATCAGCGCAAGGCCGATGGCGGCCGCGAGCGAATACAGCCCCTTGTAGCCGCCCTCGCCGAACCGCGCGACCAGTCGCGCGCGAAGCTCCCGCTGCGTCGTCACCAGATGCACGCCGATGAACGCGGCAAGGCCGAGAACGAGAATGAGAAGTCCCACGGCATTCCTCCGGCCGATCCCCGCGCAGTAGACGGCAGGTCGCGCTTTGGGGCAAGCTGGCGCCATCACGCCATGGCTGTCCTGCCATGGGATCAGGCCGGGAGAAACTTCATGAAACGCCTTGGACTCTGGCTGGGCGCGGCGACCGCGCTCGCCGCCGTTGCGACCGCCATGCCCGCCGCCGCGCAGGAATGGCCGAACCGGCCGGTGCGCATCATGGTGCCGTTCGGGCCGGGCTCGACGCCGGACATCGTCGCGCGGCTGGTGGGCGACCAGCTCCAGCAGCGTCTCGGCCAGCCCTTCGTGGTGGAGAACAAGGCCGGGGCCAGCGGCAACACCGGCACCGACGCCGTCGCTAAGGCGGACCCGGACGGCTACACCATCGGCGTGTCCATCGGCGGGCCGCTCGCCATCAACACGCTGCTGTTCTCCAAGCTGCCCTACAATCCGGAAACCGATATCGCCCCGGTGACGCAGCTCGTCACCCAGCCGAGCGCGCTGGTCGTGCCGGTCGAGCTGGGCGTGAACACGGTTCAGGAACTCGTCGCGCTCATCAAGAAGGACCCGACGAAGATCACCTTCGGCTCCATCGGCAACGGCTCGCTGTCCCATCTGTCCCTGGAGGCGCTGGCGCAGAAGGCCGGCGTGAAGCTCGTCCATGTGCCGTTCTCAAGCTCGCCCAATGCGGCGACGGCCGTGATCCGCGGCGACGTGCAGATGGCCTGTCTGCCTGCCGCTTCCGTCACCGAACTGGCAAAGAACGGCAAGGTGAAGATCCTCGCCGTCTCCACCGCCAAGCGCTCTGCCCTGCTGCCGGACGTGCCGACGCTGAAGGAATCCGGCATCGACGTGGAAGCCGACGCATGGATGGGCATGATCGCGCCCGCCAAGACGCCGGCCGCGATCATCGCCAAGCTCAACAAGGAAGTCGTGGAGATCATCAATTCCCCGGCCGCCAAAGAGAAGCTCGCCGCCGTGGTGATGGAGCCGGTCGGCTCCTCGCCGGAGGAATTCCGCAACCGCATCCGCGCCGAGATCGGCATCTGGGAGCCGGTGGTGAAAGCGGCCGACATCAAGATCAACTGAGGCGCTCAAGGCGCATGAAACAGGATGGCCGGGCATGCCCGGCCATTTCTTTTATGCCGCCGTCTTCTTCACGTCCTTGACGTCCGTGAAGACGAGATCCTTGGCCTTGTCCCGAGTATGGTCGAGATAAAACTGGTTGCGCGCGAGATAGACCGCGTCGCCGTCGAGGTCTTCGGCGATGCTGAAGGTGTTGGCCTTGATGAAGTCGTCCACCGCCTTGCGGTCTGCCGCCGAAATCCAGCGCGCGAGCTGAAACTCCGACGGCTCGAACCCGACCTCGATGCTGTATTCGCCGGCGAGACGCTGGCGCAGCACGTCGAGCTGGAGCGGGCCGACGACCCCGACCAGCGCCGGCGAGCCGTCCAGCGGGCGGAACACCTGCACGACGCCTTCCTCGGCCATCTCCTGCAACGCCTGTTTCAGCTTCTTGGCCTTCATCGCGTCCGGCAGGCGCACGCGGCGCAAAATTTCCGGCGCGAAACTCGGCACGCCGACGAAGCTGATCTGCTCGCCCTCGGTCAGCGTATCGCCGATGCGCAGCGTGCCGTGGTTGGGAATGCCGACGACATCGCCGGCGAAGGCTTCATCGGCGATGGCGCGATCCTGCGCGAAGAAGAAATGCGGCGCGGCCAGCGTCATCGGCTTGCCGGTGCGCGCCAGCTTCGCCTTCATGCCGCGCGTCAGCTTGCCGGAACAGAGCCGCGCGAAGGCTATGCGGTCGCGATGGTTCGGGTCCATATTCGCCTGGATCTTGAAGACGAAGGCGCTCATGGCCGGCTCCGTCGCCTCCACCTTGCGCACATCTGCCTCCTGCGCGCGCGGCGGCGGCGCATAGGCGCCGAGCGCATCCAGCAGATCGCTCACACCGAAATTCTTGATCGCCGAGCCGAAGTAAACGGGCGTGAGATGCCCCTGCCGGAAGGCTTCGAGATCGAACGGGTTGCAGGCTTCCCGGACCAGCGACAGTTCTTCCGCCACCGTCGCCGGATCGAGCAGCGGATTGACCGAACCGACCTCGCTCACGTCGATGGTCCGCGCCGGCAGCGCCTTGGAGCCGTCGCCTTCCATCAGCCGCAGCCGGCCGGAGGCAAAGTCCATCGTGCCGATGAAGTCGCGCCCCTGCCCCACCGGCCATGTCATCGGCGCGGTGTCGAGGGCGAGCGTCTTCTCGATCTCGTCGAGCAGATCGAACGGGTCGCGGGTCTCGCGGTCCATCTTGTTGATGAAAGTGACGATGGGAATGTCGCGCAGCCGGCAGACCTCGAACAGCTTGCGCGTGCGCGCCTCGATGCCCTTGGCGCCGTCGATCACCATGACGGCGGAGTCCACCGCCGTCAGCGTGCGATAGGTGTCTTCGGAAAAGTCCTCGTGGCCCGGCGTGTCGAGCAGGTTGAAAACCCGCCCCTCGTAGTTGAACGTCATCACCGAGGTGACGACGGAGATGCCGCGCTCGCGCTCGATCGCCATCCAGTCCGAACGGGTCGAGCGGCGGTCGCGCTTGGCCTTGACCTGCCCGGCGAGATTGATGGCGCCGCCGAACAGCAGCAGCTTTTCCGTCAGCGTGGTCTTGCCGGCGTCGGGATGGGAGATGATCGCGAAGGTTCGCCGGCGCGACACTTCGGCCGCCAGCGGCGAAGCCGGCGATGCGAGGGAGGCGTCCACAGTCTGGTCGAGGGTTTCAGTCATTGCCCGCGCATGTGGCAGGGAAAATGGGCCGGATCAAGCCGGATCGAACGGCGCGGCGCGCGCCGGCCTGTCTTTTCGTTCCCGCATGATCTTCTCCGAAAACCGGTCCCACTTTTCGGGATCATGCGGGTTTTCTTGGTTGCGCATGATCTTCTCCGAAAACAGGTGCCCACTTTTCGGGATCATGCGCTGAACGCCTCCCGATAAAGCTCCGGCTTGAAGCCGACGACGAGCCGCCCGTCGATGTCCAGCACCGGCCGCTTGATCATGGACGGCTGAGCCAGCATCAGCGCGACGGCCTTGCCGGAGTCGAGCCCCTGCCGGTCCGCTTCCGGCAGCTTGCGGAAAGTGGTCCCGGCGCGGTTGAGCAGCGTCTCCCAGCCCAGCGCCTTGCACCAGCCTTCGAGGCGGGCGCGGTCGATGCCGGCGACCTTGTAATCGTGGAAATTGTAGGCGACGCCCTCGCCGTCCAGCCAGACCCGCGCCTTCTTCATCGTGTCGCAGTTCTTGATGCCGTAGATCGTCACCGCCATCGCGCCGCCCCTTTCCGTTCCGTCTGTCTTGCCGGTCCATAGCCGGAACCGGCCCGCCCGGCCATGGTGTTGGAACACCGGAAGCCTCAAGCACATTTATGGTCGTCTCTGGAATGCACCGGCCGGCGCCAAGCCGGCCTCGAGCGAAAGGACCGGCGATGGCGAACCCCGAGAATACTCCCCCCAAAAACACGATCTGTCTGTGGTACGACAACGATGCCGAGGCTGCGGCCCGCTTTTATGCCGGGACCTTTCCCGACAGCGCGGTCGGCGAGATTTTCTATGCTCCCGGCGACTATCCATCCGGCAAGAAGGGCAACGCGCTGGTGGTGAATTTCACCGTCGCGGGCGTCGCCTGCATGGGTCTCAACGGCGGCCCCGCCTTCAAGCACAACGAAGCCTTCTCGTTCCAGATCGCCACCGACAGCCAGGACGAGACCGACCGTTACTGGAACGCCATCGTGGGCAATGGCGGCCAGGAGCGGGATTGCGGCTGGTGCAGGGACAGGTGGGGCGTGTTCTGGCAGATCACGCCCCGCGTGCTGAGCGAGGCGCTGGCCGTCGGCGGCGACGAGGCCCGGCGCGCCTTCGAGGCCATGATGACCATGAGGAAGATCGACGTCGCCGCGATCGAGGCGGCGCGGCGCGGCTGACCGAACGCGCCCGCTGGCGGCTCACATCCTCCTGATCCTGCCGACTCCTGACCCTGCCGAAAATCGACTCGACTCCGGGGAACGGATTTGTCATGTTCTCTTTTTGTTCTTATTCCCTTGGCTTCTCCGCGAGGGAGACGGGCAGCAAGCCAGAACGGGTCAATCAGGACGAGATCGATGGAGGCCGTGTCAGTTCGCGTTCCGCTCCACTCCCCCTATCCGCAGCATCCGGACACGCTGGAGGAAGCCTGCGCGGAAAATTTTCGCGCGATGGCCGCGACGCTGTGTTTCGCGCTGTCGCGCCTGCCGGCGGACGGCCGCCCGGCCGTGATCTGCATGACGGCGGCGCAGACCCATGAATATGGCCGCATCTTCGGTCGTGGCACGATCTGGGCGCGGCATTTTCCGCTGCTGCTGGTCGAGCCCCGCAAGGCGATCGAGGCGCTGTGGGCCGCCGAACAGGCCCTGCGCTCCGGCGCGGTGGCGGGGGTGGCGATCGCGGTGGACGATCTCACCCTGACCCAGACGCGGCGGCTGGAGTTCGCCGCCCGCCACGGCGGGGCAAGCGCCATGACGGTGCTGACCCGCCCCGGCGGCCTCACGGCGGCGCGGCGGCGCTGGCGCATCCGTCCCGCCCCATCCGCGCCGAACCCGTTCGACGCGCGCGCCCCCGGCAGCCTCCGGATCGCGGCCGAGCTGGTCCGCAGCCGCACGGAGCCGCCCGCCCTCTTCATGCTGGAGCAGGACGATGAGACGCATCGTCTCCGTCTGGCTGATCGACTGGCCGGTCACGGTCTGGTCGAGGCAGGCCGGACGGTCGCCGCCGCCTGACGGCGCGCCCTTCGCGCTGGTCGAGAAAGGTCCGCACGGGATGCGCCTGCGGGCCTTGAACGACGCTGCCCGCCGGCTCGGGCTGCATCGCGAGCAGGCCGACGCCGACGCCCGCGCCATCGCGCCCGCCCTTCTCGCCGCGCCAGCCGAGCCGGCCCGCGAGCTGAAGGCGCTGCGGGCGCTGGCGGCATGGTGCGGCTGCTGGTCCCCCACCGTGGCGCTGGACCTTTCGCCCGGCGGCTTCGAGGGGCTGTTTCTGGACATCGCCGGCGTCGATCACCTGTTCGGCGGGGAGGACGCCATGCTGTCCGTGATGCGCCGTCGGCTGAAGGCTGCCGGCATTCCCTGCCGCATCGCGCTGGCGCCGACGCCGGGGGCGGCCTGGGCCATGGCGCGCTGGTCAGGGAAAGAGACGAGCCGCCTCGATTCCGCCAGACTGCGCGACGGGATCGCCTCCCTGCCGCTGGCGGCTCTGCGCCTCGACGAGGCCAATCTGCGGCTGGCCCGCCTGTTCGGCCTGCGGCGCATCGGCGATCTGTATGCCTTGCCGCGATCCGGCCTCGCCCGCCGCTTCCGGGATGGCGACGGGCTCGGCCTCGTGCGCCGGCTCGACCAAGCCCTCGGCCTCGCGGAAGAGCCGCTGACGCCCGTGCGCCCGGCGGCGGACTATCGCGCAGTGAAGCTGTTCGCCGAGCCGGTGCTGGACATGGCCGGGATCGAGGCCCAGCTGCCGGCGCTCGCGGCGAAGCTTGCCGCCCAACTGGAACGCGATGGGCGCGGCGCGGCCCGCCTGCGTCTCACCGGCTTCCGGAGCATCGGCACGACGGCGACGCTGGAGGTGCGGATCGGCACGCCGCACCGGCAGACGAAAATCTGGCTGCGGCTGCTGCGGGAAAAGGGGCTGGACCGGCTCGATCCCGGCTTCGGCTTCGATGCCCTCGCCCTGTCCGCGGACCGGACAGCACCCGTCGCGGCGGTGCAGCCCGCACTGGAGCCGGACAGCGCCCGGCCGGCCGGCGCGCTCTCCGTCGCGGAACTGGCGGACCGGCTCGCCGCACGGCTGGGCGAGGCGGCCGTCACCATGCCGGTGCCGGTGCCGAGCTGGGTGCCGGAACGCTCGGAGCGGCGCGTGCCGGCGCAGGACGTGATCGCGGCGGCCGGATTGCGGCCGGTGCCATCCAGCCGGCCGCGGCCCCTGCTCATGCTCGACCCGCCGGAGCCGGTCGAGGTCATGGCCGAACTGCCGGACAGTCCCCCGGCCCGCTTCCGCTGGCGGCGGGTACTGCGCCACGTCGCCCGGGCGGAGGGGCCGGAGCGGCTGGAGCCGGAATGGTGGCAGATTCAACGCCGGCCGGTGCCGGAGCGGGAGGAATTCGTTGAAAGCGGCATGGATGAATTCCCCTTGAAAAACCAAGGATTCCAAGGCGCTGCCTCCGAAAATCAAGGCAGAATCAAAGGTTCGGACCGCACCCGCGATTATTACCTTGTCGAAGACGAAAACGGCGCGCGCTACTGGCTGTTCCGCGAAGGGCTTTATGACCGCCGCGAGGAAAAAGAGCTGGTGCCATCGTGGTGGATGCACGGGCTATTTCCATGAATAATGCAGACAATTCAATATCTTATGCCGAGCTTGGTGCGCGCACCAATTTCAGCTTCCTCGAAGGTGCCTCGCATCCGAAAGAAATGGTGGCGCAAGCCAAGGCGCTCGGCCTCGCCGCCCTCGGCGTTGCGGACCGCAACACCCTCGCCGGCGTCGTGCGCGCTTATGCGGCCGCAAAAGATGAGAATCTTCAGTTACTTATCGGATGTCGCCTGGTCTTCACGGACGGCACCGAACTTACCGTATTCCCCCGCAATCGCGCCGCTTATGGCCGGCTCTGCCG